>JAJAYG010000413.1 GCA_026786335.1 Chitinophagales bacterium
ATAAACATTTTGCCACACAACTCCGCCGTTAGCATCAAGTCTCATTACAACTGCATCGTTTTTGTGAGCAGGCGTTGCAGGGATAAAAAATGTTCCTATAGCAACATAGCCATCATCTGTAGATGGATCACCATCCGCATCAATTGGTATTACATCATAAGCAACATCAAGCTTATTGGTAAGGGAACCATCAATTTTTATTTCCCAATCCATAATAATATTGTTATAAGGCGGCGTTGTGCATTCACAATTCTGAGAGTAACCATTTGATGGTTGAAGAAATAAAATATCGAAAAGAATTGACAAGGTGAAGGAGAGTTTTGTTTTCATTTTGTGAAGGGTTTTAAACTTTAAAATATTATATGAAGATTAATCAGCAAGAATTGCATACCCTAAAAATAATTTTTTTTCTTTAAAAGAAAATATGTTTTCCTTCAGTCCCATTCACTATTATGAGTTGTTCTGAAATAAATTTTCTATGTCATCAAGCGAAACTTTCTTTTCCCCTATTTTCGCGACTCATTTTTAAAAGGAGATTTTAGATTGGTGATGAAAGGATATACAGTAGAGGAAATTGCAAAAGTTATTCGCGGAAAGTTTTTGCAAAAGACAGATACCCCGTTAATAGAGCATCTTACACTCGACAGCCGCAAGCTGAGTTATACTGACCAGTCAATTTTTTTCGCAATCAAAGGATCACGCCGCGATGGGCACCAGTTCATCAATGAATTGTATGAAAAAGGATTACACAATTTTGTTGTGAGTGATGAAATACCTGCATTGCCAAATGCCAATGTGATTAAGGTAAAAGATACTGTAACAGCACTTCAACTTCTTGCCGCCCACCGTAGAAAACAATTTAAGAACTTGCCTGACGGCAGTCAAGTTCCTGTTATAGGAATCACCGGTAGCAACGGAAAAACAATTGTAAAAGAATGGCTCAATCAATTGCTCTCGCCCGATTACAATATTGTTCGTAGCCCTAAAAGTTATAACTCTCAAATTGGTGTTCCGCTCAGCGTGTGGCAGATGGAAGATTTTCACAACCTCGCCATCTTTGAAGCAGGTATTTCACAGCCCGATGAAATGGATCGGCTTGCAAAAGTGATTCAACCCACCATAGGGATTTTCACCAACATTGGTAAAGCACATTCCGAAGGTTTCCTCAACATCAGGCAAAAGGTGAATGAGAAGCTCAGACTCTTTGCACATACCGACATCATTATTTTTTGCCGTGATTATCTCGACATCAATGAATGTATTTCTTCCTTCAGAGGTCAAATGAAAAAATCGGATGTTGACTTCGAAGGCTTTAAAACTTTTTCGTGGTCGCGTGAAAGTGCCGATGCTGATGTACTGGTAAAATCAATTGTAAAAAATTCTTCGCTTACTAAAATTATTTTAGAACAAAAAGAAGAAACTTTTGAATTCACCATTCCATTGATTGATGATGCATCCATAGAAAATGCCATCAACTGTTGGATGCTGATGCGCTACCTGCAAATTGATACCGAAACAATCAAGCAGCGCATTTCTGATTTGCATTCAGTAGCGATGCGATTAGAAATGAATGATGCCATCAACAATTGCTCACTCATTAACGACAGTTATAATTCAGATCTTAATTCACTATCTATTGCATTGGATTTTTTAATGCAACAGAAACAGCATGCTGTAAAAACAGTCATCCTCTCTGATATTCTGCAGAGCGGAATGAATGATGTTAAACTCTACAATGATGTAAATGATTTGCTGCTTTCAAAAGGTATCAACAGAATGTTTGCAATCGGAAATGCTATTTCGAAACAAGCACCGCTGTTTTCAAAAAATGAAAAGCTGGAAGCAAGATTTTTTTCTTCAACAGAAAATTTCTTAGAATCATTTTCTAATGATTGGTTTCACAACGAAACAATTTTATTAAAAGGCGCACGCTCATTTGAGTTTGAACGCATAGGAAAAAGATTAGAGCAGAAAGCGCACGAAACAATTTTAGAAATTGATTTGAATGCGCTCACACATAACCTTTCGGTTTACCAATCACTATTAAAACCAACAGTGAAAACAATGGTGATGGTAAAAGCTTTCAGCTATGGCAGCGGAAGTTTTGAAATCGCCAATGCACTTCAGTTCCATAAAATAGATTACCTCGCTGTGGCCTATGCCGATGAAGGTGTTGAGTTGCGCAAAGCAGGAATCACTATGCCCACCATGGTGATGAATCCCGAGCAAAAAAGTTTTGAATCCATTATTCATTTTCATTTAGAACCTGAGTTATATAGTTTGCGTTTGCTTAAACAATTTATTCAGGCAGCAGCAGGTGAGCGCGAAAAATATCCCGATGGTTTTCCTGTACACCTTGAATTAGAAACAGGAATGAACCGCTTGGGATTTGGAAATGAAGACCTTGATGAAGTGCTTCAACTTTTTTCTGAAAATAATTTTTTGAAAGTAAAATCTGTGTTCACCCATCTCGCTGCAAGTGAAGATCCATCACTCGATGAATACACGCACAATCAGATTCATCGCTTTAGCATGATGAATGAAAAAATAACAAAACACCTTGGTTATCCTGTGATGCGCCATGCATTGAACTCAGCAGGCATCGTTCGTTTTCCTGAAGCGCATTTTGATATGGTGCGGTTAGGAATTGGCTTGTATGGTTTTGATGCAACAAATAATTTGAGCAACCGCCTTCGAAATGTGAGTACACTCAAGACAACCATTTCGCAAATCAAAAAAATAAAAGCGGGTGAAACCATTGGTTATGGAAGAATGGGAATTGCAAATAACGACATGATGATTGCTACCGTAGGAATTGGATATGCCGATGGATTGAATCGCTCACTCAGCCGCGGTGCTGGTAAAATGTTAGTGAAAGGAAATTTTTCTTCGATCGTCGGTAACATTTGTATGGATATGACGATGATTGACATCACCCACATCAGCGACGCAGAAGAAGGCGATGAAGTAATTGTTTTTGGAAATGAATTGCCGGTGCAACAAGTTGCACAGTGGGCAAATACGATTCCTTATGAAGTGATCTCTACTATTTCACGCAGGGTGAAAAGGGTTTATTTTCAGGAGTAAATTTTTGAAGTAATAGGAATAGAAATTTTTTTTTGAAATGAAGGCGGCAGAGAAGCCGCCTTTTGTTTTGAGAAACAGGGCCAACTTTCCCAAAGTTTTAAACTTTGGGAAAGTTCATAGTTATACCGAACGCATAAATAAAATAGGCAATGTGAAAATTTTTATTCCCCTATGTTTCTATGCGGTTAATAAAAATAATAGGTTGTTTAAAAATCGCTCTATGTAATTTTTTTATAGATTGATTACAACTCCAATTCTTCCTTGAAAATATTGAGGACCTAAATAAGGAGAACTTTGTGAACTCCATTCATCACCCGCAGGAATGTTGGGATCTAACTGATGTTTAATATAAGTTGTGTACCCAATGAGGGTGAAGGGAATATTTGCTTCAATTGAAAAATGCTTACTGAAAGAATAAGAAATTACCGGAGCAATCTCCAACTCTCCGTATAGGTAAGTGTATCTCGATGGATAAGATATGGGAGTAGAAAATTTAACACTGTTGTAGTTTGCAAGTAAGTGTGCGCTTGGTGCAATAAATGTTTTCAGTTTTTCATTCCGGGTTTTAAAAATTAATATGTTGTAAGAATATCTGCACCCGATAGTGAAGGCGGAAGTTTTAGCAATAAAATAATTTTGATTATTGATGTTCAATGCAAGATCGCATAACTCTATTTGGTGATAGTTTCCTTTCCCATGCAAAAATGAAATTGCAAGTGCGGGCGCGCCAATTTGAAAATTAATATTGTTATAACAAGAAGTATTGCCATAAGGATTATCGGTTGTAATGAAAGTGTTGTATCCTTTAAAAGCGTGATCAGTGTGTTTTGCTTCTTGCGCAGATGCCGAAAAAATTATTGAAAGCAAAAAAAATGAGAGAGTAATTGTTTTCATGTTGCAGACTTTAATTTCAAAGTTATCATTTTAATTTATTTCACTTCTACAAAATATTTCATTCCACAAAATATTATTTCCCCTTCAACTCAAACTATCTCCATCAAAGTCCTAAACGCAACAAACTTGTTTTTGTATTTCGCATTGTGTTCATCACGTAAAGCGCCGGCAAAATTTTCGATGTAGAAATTATACTGTTCTAAATTTTCGCAGAGGTATTGAATTACATAAGTTGATTCTTCACCTTTGGGCTTATTGAGCAAGCGTGAAATTTTTGATTCTAAAAATTTACCTGCGTTCACTACTTCGGGAGTGTGTTTTTCTTTCATCCACATCAACCATTCCTCTTCAACATCACCGGCAATTTTTACAGTTATATTGTATAGCAACATCAGCAATTAATTTTTTATGCGTGCAAATTAATTCTTCGGTTAGAATTAAGGGATTTAAAACAAATTGAATTGTAGAATGTCTTACGCTTTTATTAAATAAACCCTCCCTGATTAAATATTTAATGAACTGAAAATAGTGTCAGCATTATTGAAAGGAATTTATCACGCAAATGTGAATGGATTGTATAAGGAGTAAAGTCATTCCGTTGTACCTTTAGCCACTATGAGAATCGCAGACAGAACCATTGCGCCGCAAGTATACGGAGTAGAGAAAATTACACTACCAAAAATTGATCGCCTGCAATTAAGCAATGGCATACAGGTGCATTGCATTAATGCCGGTGTACAGGAAGTAACCAAGATCGAAATAATGTTTGATGGCGGCAGATGGCAGGAGCCGCTGCGCAGTGTTGCTGCTGCTACCAGTAAGACAATACTGGATGGAACAAAATCAAAAACATCACAGCAGATTTCTGAAGCCATCGAATTTTTTGGTGCCAGCGTAAATGCTGATGCAGCCATTGATTATTCTCACATAACACTTTTTACCCTCACCAAACATTTGCCTTCGTTGTTGCCATTGCTGCATGAAGTAATCAGCGAAGCTTCATTCCCAGAAAGA
Source organism: Chitinophagales bacterium (assembly GCA_026786335.1). Classification (GTDB taxonomy): domain Bacteria; phylum Bacteroidota; class Bacteroidia; order Chitinophagales; family UBA10324; genus JAJAYG01. Next base: position 4,996 of record JAJAYG010000413.1, read on the forward strand.
GAACTAAACACTTACATTCAAAACAGCAAGCAGCGCCTGATGGTGAATTTGCAGAAGGTGGATTTTCTGGCTCACAAAGAATTTAATGAACGGCTCTACGGAAAATTGCATCCCAACGGTTACACCACAGCTGCCGAAGATTATGATTTTATCACTAATGATGTGTTGCAGAAATTTCATGCACAGGTTTATAAACAAGGAGGTTGCAAAATAATTATTGCAGGCAAGGCCGGTGATGCAGAATTAAAATTGCTCGATGATCATTTTGGAAAAGATGTTCGTACACATAGTAACGGAAAAGAAAAAATATTTGCTGTTGAAACAACAAGGGATCAAAAATTTTGGGTGGAGAAAAATGATTCGGTCCAATCAGCAATTAGAATCGGCAGGCATTGCATCAACAAACAACATACTGATTTCCCTTCCATGCGTGTACTCAATACCATTTTCGGCGGTTACTTCGGCAGCAGACTGATGCAGAATTTGAGAGAGGAAAAAGGATATTGTTATGGCGTTCATTCAAGTTTGATTTCATTTCAAAAAACTGCACACTTATCTGTTTCAACTGAAGTGGGTAAAGATGTTACTCAAGCTGCCGTGAATGAAATTTATAACGAACTCAATCGTTTGAGAACAGAAATAATTCCTGAAGAAGAATTGCAGCTCGTGAAAAATTATTTGCTCGGTGTAATATTGGCTGATGCCGATGGTGCATTCAATGTTGCAGAAATTGTTCGCGGCTTAGTGGTGTATGATCAAACAGAAAAAAATTTTTACGAAAGCATTGAAAAAATAAAATCAGTTACTTCAAATGAATTGCAGGTGCTGGCGCAAAAGTATTTCGATCCGCAAACAATGATTGAAGTAGTAGCCGGTGCTAAATAGTTTTTTGTGAAATGAAGAGCCGAACTATCATATTATTTTTGGGTTTGCTTGCAGGTTTTTATTGCAAGGCACAGGTTGTTTCACCGCCGCATCTTAGTTGCATTTCGGTAGACAATTCTGGTAATAATGTCCTTAGCTGGACAAATCCCACAGTTGTATGTGGAACATTCAACGCATATTATATTTATTGGAGTTTGAATTTTAATGGTCCTTATTCACCGCTCCCTGCAATTACAAATCAGTTTCAAACATCCTATACTGATTTAGTAGGCAACGGAGGTGTTGTCACTTATTACTATTACATAGTGAGTGACTTTGCTTGTCTTGGTTATACATTTCCAACTTCAGATACATTAGATAACCTTGATCCTGTTGCACCAGAAATTAATTATGTAACCGTAACAAATAATCTTGCAGAGCTTAACTGGCAACCAAGTGTTTCACCTGAAGCGTATGGTTACATTATTTACCGTGTTATCAATAACAATTACAATCCCATTGATACTGTTTACGGAAATGTTAACGACTTTACCGATCTTAATTCAACGCCGTCAACCGATTCAATGAGTTACACCATTGCAACCATTGATAGTTGTATCAACACTGGTCTTATTAATGAAAAACCACAGCATACTATTTTTTTGGAAGACACTGTAATCCGATGCACACACACCGTTTACCTTAACTGGACACCTTACAATCATTGGCAAGATGGCGTTGCCGGTTACGATGTTTATGTTGCAAAGAATGGAGGCGCATCAACTTTATCTCATTCACTGCCTAAAGATTCTGTGATCTATAGCATCAGCGATTTAAATGATGGCGATCAGGTTTGCATTAAAATTATTGCAACAGAAAAAACCACAGGTTTTACTTCTGAGTCAAATGAAGTTTGCTTTACACTTAATGTTGTGCAGCCTGCAAAAGATTTTTACGTGCGCAATGTAACTGTGGTGGGAAATGATTCCATCGAAATTTCATTCTCTATGAATTCACTCGCTGATATTACCAGTATTGTAGTTGAAAGAAGTTTAGACAGCATCAATTTTACATTACTTAAAAAAATTGCGGTGCCTGCAGATCTTTCCATCACCAACACCTACCTTGATCTTACACCGCTTACCAGTGAATTGAGTTATTACTATCGCCTTGTTGCTACTGATAGTTGTGGCGCCGTGGATACTTCAACTATGGGGAAAAGTATTTTGCTCAAGGGTTATGCTTTCAGCGATCTCACATTTTACAACAGTTGGGATGCAAGCAATTTTGATTTTGGAAATGTGCTCAACTATCTGCTCAATCGTGATGATGGCAGCGGATATAATTTGGTCAACACATTTGCTGATGATGTTTTTTCTTATCAGGAAAAAGATATTGCAACCACCACACCTTGCTATTTTATTGAATCGAAAAATTTAATGGTATTCCCGAACGGAACTACAGAAACCATTTTGAGCCGTTCGAATAAATTGTGTTTGAATCAGCCTTCGCAGATATACATGCCCACAGCATTTGCTCCCCAAGGGCAGAATAATATTTTTATTCCAATTTTAAATGTGCAGGAAGTAAACAACTATTCATTTTACATTTTTAATAGATGGGGTGAGCAGCTTTTTTATGTTACCGATCCTTCGGCAGGCTGGAATGGAAAAAAGAATGGCTCCTATGTACCGCAGGGTGTTTATGCTTACACCGTTTCACTCACCGATGAAAAAGGACTTTTAGTTTCGGCGAAAGGAACAGTAATGCTGGTGAGATAACTCAATTCAAATTAACCGTTGAGCATTTTCCAAATTTCGTCTTTCAGAACTGAAATATTTTTTCCCGAGTGCGCCGAAATAAAAATGTGTGGAATTTTTTTCGGCAATTCTTTCTTCAATAATTTTTCTAATTCATCATCCACCATATCGCATTTGGTGATGGCAAGCATGCGTGGCTTATGAAGCATATCGGGGTTGTATTCTTTTAATTCATTCAAAAGAATTTCAAATTCTTTTTTTATGCTATTTGAGTCGGCAGGGATCATAAACAACAACATGGAGTTGCGCTCAATGTGCCGTAAAAAACGATGACCCAATCCTTTTCCCAAATGAGCGCCTTCAATAATGCCGGGTAAATCTGCCATCACAAAAGACCGGTTATCATGGTAGCCAACGATACCGAGATTAGGTACTATGGTAGTAAAGGCATAAGAAGCAATTTCGGGTTTCGCTGCACTAATCTTCGAAAGTAAAGTAGATTTTCCTGCATTGGGGAAACCAACCAATCCAACATCGGCCAGAATTTTAAGCTCCAGAATTTTCCAACCTTCTTCACCGGGTTCCCCGGGCTGTGCATGCATTGGAACCTGATTCGTTGGCGTGGCAAAATTCATGTTCCCCATTCCACCGCGACCCCCTTTAACAAGAATTTCCTTTTGTCCGTCTTCGGTTATCTCAAATAAAATTTTTCCGCTCTCTGCATCTTTGGCTACAGTGCCCAGCGGAATTTCAAGAATAATATCATGGCCGCTTGCTCCTGTTCTATTACTCTTGCCGCCATTGTCACCATCATCAGCATGAATGTGTTTTCTGTATTTTAAATGAAGCAAAGTCCAAACCTGCCGGTTACCGCGCAAAACAATATGCGATCCCCTGCCGCCATCACCACCATCGGGGCCGCCCATTGCAGTTAATTTATCTCTGCGAAAATGCACCACGCCTTTTCCTCCATTGCCGCTGCGGCAGAAGAATTTTATATAGTCAACAAAATTATTTTCCATTGCATCGGTGAAGGTAACCAAAGTAGTGCGAGTGAGATGATCTTAAGCTTAGGGTAACGGTAGGCGGTTTTAATCGTTTTTAAATTATACTAATTTAAAAACGATTAAATTATTTTCGATGCCGCAAGCGCAGCGAATTCAGGTTTTGCCAGTCAACAAGAGTAATACTTCTGTCTTTCTTTGCAAGCGCAATCACATCGGCAGCAAAACCACTTTTAGCAAATAGCATGAAGCATTCTTTTCTTTTCCCAAAATGCCAGTCTACGGTTGCGGCATTTCGTTTTAATTCGTTCAAGATGCGCACATCAACTTTTTGATTCGTCCATTTGCATTCACCAAAAAGAATTTTCTTTTCCGTTTCATTCAGTGCCACCACATCAATCTCAACATCTTTATCCCAGTGCCTTCCAATTTTTTGAACAGGAAATGGAGAAAACCGAAAGATCATTTGGCGGCATACTTCTTCAAAAATTATTGCTGTGTATTGGCTTAAATCATTTTGAATTCTGTTGATCACCAATTGAACATTTCCCATTTCAACCTCGCTTAAGAA
>JAJAYG010000414.1 GCA_026786335.1 Chitinophagales bacterium
GGACTAAGTTAATTGTTAAACTAAGTCAAGCGCAGCCAGCTGAAATACATGAGAGAACAAAGAAGAAAACTGCAAGCTCTGAAAATTTGGATAAAGAACTTTCAGCAGGTTATAAATCGGTAGCTAAAGAATCGAAAAAAATATCAAGACAATTTTTAACTGCTGATCTGGAAAACTGGAATGAATATTAAACGCGGCCATGTTTACCTCGCAGCGCTAAATCCAACTGTTGGAAGTGAAATAAAAAAAACAAGACCTGTATTGGTTGTTTCAAACAACTCAAACAATTCTTTCAACTCAACAGTATGTATTCTATCTATCACTTCAAATACTGCACGTTCATTCTTGTTCGAAGTTGTAGTAAATGAAGGAACCGCAAACCTTCCAAAAAAATCAAAAATAAAAGCTGATCAAATCCGAACCATAGATAAATCACGAATCATTCGCCACAAGGCGAAATGCCGAACGAAATTATCTCTAAAGTCGAACAGGCAATTCGTATTCATCTTGCATTGAAATAATTTTTTATGAAAAAGAAAATCCTAACTGTTATCGGCACACGACCGAACTATATTAAGATCACGCAATTCGAAAAAGAATTTGCGAAGTACCCCGATCACTTTGAATATCGCTTGCTGCATACCGGTCAGCACTTTGACAAAACGATGAAGGATATTTTTTTTCAGCAATTACAAATTCATAAAATTGATTATGGTCTTGAAGTAAATCATGGAACGCCCACCAAACAGATTGGTGAGATTATGATGAAGATTGATGAAGTGTTGCAAGAATGGAAACCCGATTTAGTAATTGTTGTAGGCGACGTAAATTCAACTTTGGCTGCTGCCATTGCTGCGAATAAAGCAAACATCAAACTGGCACACATTGAAAGTGGTTTGCGAAGTAATGACCGCACTATGCCCGAAGAATTCAATCGCATCATCACCGATGAGCTTGCAGATTTTCTTTTTGTAACAGAGAAAAGCGGGAGTGAAAATTTATTGAGTGAAGGAAAAAAACACGAGCAAATTTTTTTTGTCGGCAACACCATGATTGATACGCTGATTGCTTTTGACTCTCAGTTTGATCAGTCACCGATCATGCAAACATTGGGAGTAAATGAAAAAGATTATGTGCTGATGACGATGCATCGTCCTTCGAATGTGGATGATGCAGCGCAACTGAAAAAAGTAATTGAAACCATGCAACTGATTGCAGCACAATTAAAAATAGTATTTCCCATCCATCCACGCACGAAAAAAAATATTGAACACTTTGGATTGAACGATTCATTTTCACAAATCAAAAATTTAATTCTAACCGAACCGCTTGACTATTTTTCATTTCAAAAATTAATTAAGCATGCCGCATTTGTAGTTACCGATAGCGGCGGCATACAGGAAGAAACTACTTACCGAAAAATTCCTTGCCTCACACTGAGAGAAAATACAGAGCGCCCCAGCACTGTTGAGATTGGAAGCAATGAGTTGTTGCCTTTTGATCTTAACATCATTAAAGAAAAAGTTGATGCGATTGTGAATGGAAGTTTTAAGAAAGGAAATATTCCCCCACTTTGGGATGGTAAAGCCACACAAAGAATTGTGGAGGTGTTGAAGGAAAAGTTGTGAGCAAGAAATCGTTTTGATTTTAATAGCCCCGACATTTATGTCGGGGTAAAAAATCGCAGTGGATAGTTGGCTTTAGCCAAAATTTTTAATTCAATTATTTTAATTAGCAAATGAGAGGAAAATAACTTTGGCTAAAACTCAAATTGTTCTTTTCCCAATCCACTTTCTAAATTTTTTATATGCGCATAAGAAGGTTTGATTGGGATTCGGGAAATCTTTTCAAAAGCGAAATGAAACATGGAATAAATAAACAGGAAGCGGAAAGTATTTTCTATGACCCGTCCTTTTCATTTTACTTCAACTTTAAACACAGTACAGAAAATGAAGAACGATTTAATGGCTATGGGATTAGCGATCATAACAGAGATTCATTCTGTACTTTTACAGTAAGAAATAAAAGAATCAGAATCATAAGCACAAGAATTGCAAACAGAAAAGAACGTAATCTATATGAAGCAACTAAAATCTAAAAAAACATTTGTGAAGTCAATCAAAGATTATGATTCAACCAAAGAGATTGATACAACAAAGCCACTCAATCTTGATCAGGTTATTCAACTTTCATCTAACAGGAAAGTAAAGATTGAAAAGGCGGTTATCAGATAATTATTTATCTGACAATCTTAAAAGCCACCTGGTAATAATTATTTACAGCACCTAGCAACTCATATTTGATATAGCATGATTCGGTGAAAACTTTCCATGCAAAAAATTCGTGATTGGGAACGTTGAATTCATCAAACAAAATAATGTCGCCTTCTTTCAGCAACCTTGCAAGATTTGTCAATACAAAAAGTGATGAACTGAACAAATCAGCATCCATGTGAATCACCATTTTTCTTTTCCCCAATGAATGAGTTTCCAAGAATTTATAGAGCGTATCCTGAAAAAGTCCTTTGAAGAACTGATGGCGGTTTCCTTCTAATAAAGGAAGATCAGCATGCATATCACCTTGCGCATAAGTTCCCCAACTTTCAGGCAATCCTTCGAAAGTATCGAAGCCATAAAATTTTGAAGCCGCGTTTTTATTTGTATCCATCCACCACTTGAACGATGCCGCTTTGTAAACACCAAACTCGAGGTAATCAATTTCTGCATCGATTAATTTTTCTTTTGTTGAGATGTATTCATAAAGTTTGATGCGATCAGAATGTTTTCTTATAGGTCTGTAGAAGTCATTAAGTATGTTTTTCTTGTTCTCTTTGGGGAAATCCATTTGGTCAATTGAAGAAGGTTCGACAAGAATAGAAATGGAGTAGCAAGAAATCCAAGATAAATTCCTGGACGAAGAAAAAGAATAAAGCCCTTTACTAGGGAGTTGCGTTCTCGAAATAATCTCTTCATTAAAATGAGTTTGGCGCAGTCAAATAAAATCTAAGCTACAGTTTCTTCCTTCTTCCTTCTGTTATAAGCCAACACAATTGCACCCGCAGCAATCAGCAATAACAAACCTGAACTCGCCATCGCAACTTTTTCGCCTGTGAAAAAAGATACAGGTTCAAACTTAAATTCAACCGTGTGCTCACCTGCAGGTAATTTCATCCCTCGTAAAATATAATCGCAGCGGAAGTGATCGGTTTTCTTTCCGTCTACATAAGCATTCCAACCGGGCTGATAATAAATTTCGGAAAACACCGCAATATTTTCTTTTGATGAACGGGAGTTATAAACCAAATGATTGGGTTCATAATTTTCTAATTGAATGGAAGCCGTTGAATCGGTAGTTGCCGTTAGCCCTGTTATTTGATTTGCAAATCGCTTGTCGACAATAGCAGTAACATCAGGGTTAAAACTATTGAGTGCTTTCATTTCTTCATCGGCATTGTTAACGATTTTTACTTCACTCACGAACCAGGCATTGTTACACGCATCCACATTGGGTAGCACCTGATCTTGCTGACCTGCTTTGAAAATGATGTATTTAGTATTGAGCATGTCAACCACAGATTTATTAAAAGGATATTGTGATTTTCTGGTTGAATCCTGCATGAGCTGATGTTCAATAATTTCCTGATAGCGGCGAAGTTTAGCAGCATGATAACCTCCTACTGATTTATGGTTGAAAGAAGTTTGTGCATCATTAAAAGTATTAGCTGAAAGATTCAACACACGGTAATCTTTAGAAGTTTCCTTCAATATCAATTCATCGGCAGGTGATTTTTCAAAATATTTACTGAACTCGTTCTTAGAAACAAAATCATCCTCATTCAAATATCTTTTGCCTACAAAAAACATATCGGCAAAAACGAGCAATGAAATTACGCCAATGAAAATATTTTTCTTCACTCTTTCATTTACGAAAGCCCAAATGATTCCTGCACTCAGTAAAATAAAAATGAGGGAACGGAAAGAATCCATTTGGAGCATTGATTTGCGATCACTAATCATTGCCTCCACCACTTCCCTTTGCATGCGTGCATCACTGGGGCCGGTAAAGTTGAAGAAGGAACCGCCTGCAACTGCAAACAACAAACACAAACCGCCGGTGATGTAAACGCTGTACTTGAGTTTTGCAATCAACTCCTTCATTTCAAATTCACCTTTCAAAATTTTCGAAAGCGTTATCAGCGCCATAAAAGGAAAAGTAAATTGCACAATTACCAATGCCATTGACACCGTTCTGAATTTATTGTATCCAGGAAAATAGTGAAACATTAAATCATTAAAGGCATGAAAGTTTCTTCCCCAAGCGAGAAAAATCGCAAGCATTGATGCAGATAAAAGCCACCACTTCCAGCGATCTTTAAGCAGAAACATGCCGAGTACAAAAAGGAAACAAACAATAGCTCCAACGTAAACCGGCCCCGATGTAAATTGCTGATCTCCCCAGTAAGTTGGCGCCGAACTTAAATATTGTTTGCGCTGCGATAGCGGAAGATTTGCCTGCTGCAGCAACTTCGCAAAGTTTGAATTCTCTCCGATAATCGAACCTGATGAACCACCATAAAAATTTGGAATCATGAGCGTGAAAGTTTCCATTTTGCCATAGCTCCATGCAAATGCATAATCCATATCGAGCCCGCCTGTTGATTGTGTGTTGGATGTAAGTTCTGATGGACCACGAATAGTTGACGGCACATAATCATAGGTTGACCACAGCAATGAAAGATTTGAACTTACAGCAAACAATCCCGCTGCAATTACGATTGCACCCATCATTACAATCTTAATGAGTTCCTTTTCTCTGATCGCATAAATGATTTCTACAATTGCAAAAACCATCATCATCAGCAATAAATAAAATGTTATCTGCAAATGATTTGCATAAACGAGCAGCGATAAACCTATAGCAGATAAAATTCCACCCCACAAATATTTCTTCTTACTCATCAGCAACACTCCTGCGACCACCAAAGGAATTAATGCAATGGAATGCATTTTAGAATTATGACCCACTTCGAGTATAATTAAATCGTAACTGCTGAGCGCATAAGCAATTGCGCCGCCGATACACAACCAGGGATTCACTCCAATTACCAGCAGCAAAATATAAAAACATACAAATGCCAGAAACAATAATTGTGACGGATGCGGAAATCCAAGCGAGCCGATTTTATCGAGATACCTGATCAAATTCCCTTTGTAATCAACAGTGATTTGAAAAGCAGGCATACCGCCGAACATAGAATTGGTCCACAATGCTTCCTTACCTGTTTGATTACGGTAATCAAGAATTTCTTTTGCTGCACCTCTAACCTGTACAATATCACTTTGGTTAACTGATTTGTTATCTACCAGCATGGGTGAAAAAAACAGGAACGTAATTGTTGCAAATACCGCCGCTGCCACAAAATGCGGCATCAGAATCTGTATCACTGATTTTTCATTCACCATAGTTCCGGTTAAATTCCTTTGCGGTTGCTTCTTATCCTTCTCTTTCATTTTGATTTTAATTATTGCGGATAAAAGTATAGAAGTGAAATGAAATTAATGCATCTTACAAAACTAAGCACCTCATCAAAAACTAAACACAGCGCACATTGCGTTAAAAGAGTTTTACAGCGTAAATCATTTTATTACCTCTGTGTATCTCTGTGCTTTTCTCTGCGAACTCTGCGGACTCTCTGTTTAAAACTTATTTCTTGATTGCGATTTTCATCAACTTCATTTCAGTTTCCAAATTACATTTGCTCACCTAAATTATTTTATGAAAGAAGATACCGTTCTTGTTATTGGCGCCTGCGGGCAAATTGGTTCTGAACTTACCATGGCGCTGCGAAAAAATTATACAAACGTTATTGCCGCCGATTTAAAAGACCCTAATGATGAAGTAAAAAACAGCGGACAATTTGAACGGATTGATGTTTTGAATAAGCAAGGCTTAATTGAATGCATCAAAACAAATAACATTAAACAGATTTATCATCTTGCAGCGATACTCTCTGCAACGGGAGAAAAAAATCCCGAGCTTGCATGGCGGGTAAACATGAAAGGCTTGCGGCAAGTATTAGATGCTTGTGTTGATTTGGGAGTGAAGAAATTATTCTGGCCATCAACAATCGCAGTATTCGGCCCAACAAGTCCTAGACAAAACACACCGCAATGGACAGTGATGGAACCGAACACCATTTACGGAATAAGCAAACAAGCAGGCGAGCGTTGGTGCGATTATTATTTTCAGAAAAAAAATTTGGATGTAAGAAGCGTGCGCTATCCCGGCCTCATCAGTTATAAAACTCCCGGCGGTGGCGGCACTACTGATTATGCAATTGATATTTATTTTGAAGCGAAAAAAAATAAATAC
>JAJAYG010000415.1 GCA_026786335.1 Chitinophagales bacterium
CATCTTCAGTGGTAATGTTTGAAGCAACACACAAAAGTGTTAAAGGGAGTAATGTTTCTAAAACATCTTTCAGCAACCCATCATTTCTATAGGGAGTTTCCATAAAAATTTGTGTCTGCTGTTTTCGTTTAGATTCTTCTTCTAATTGTTTCAGTTTCTTTTTTCTCTCAATGGATGAAACAGGCAAGTAGCCGTGAAATGCAAATTGTTGTCCATTTAATCCGCTTGCCATTAGCGCAAGAAAAATAGAGGAAGGTCCAATGAGTGGAACCACTTGAAAATTATTTTGATGTGCCCACTTTACAACAGAACTTCCGGGATCAGCAATTCCCGGGCAACCGGCTTCTGATATTACGCCAATGTTTTTTCCATTCTTTAAAAACGATTTCATTTTTTCATCAGCAACAAAGGCATTGTTGTTTTCAACGGCGATCATTGTTCCTTTATCAAAATCATTTTTGTAACCAATGCTGCGTAAAAATCTTCTTGCTGTTCTTTCATTCTCAACTAAGAAGTAATCAATGGCAAAAATTATTTCTTTGCTTTGTTTCGTATAAAAATCCGGTGAGCCCTCGCCTAATGAAGAAGGGATGAGAATAATTTTACCTGATGCATTGTTTCTTTTCATTTGTAATCATTAAAAAAATCATTGGTAAAATAGCAACTTATTAAAGCACAGCTACAATTCTTAAAAATTGTTTGCCGCAGATTACGCAGATGAACGCAGAACAGATTTTTTATCAGCGAAATTCTGCGTAATCTGCGGGGAAATTTTTTTACAACAGTAAATGAAAAAACTTCCCCAATCTTTTTACATGGATGCCGATGTATTTAAAGTTGCAAAAAAGTTATTGGGAAAATTTTTGGTAACAAATTTCAATGGCATTATTACTTCGGGCATGATCACAGAAGTGGAAGGATACAATGGAGAAATTGACAGCGCATCACATGCATTCAAAGCTCGCAGAACGCAACGCAATGAAATCATGTACGCAACAGGTGGAACAGCTTACGTTTATATCTGCTATGGCATTCATCATCTCTTTAATGTGATCACCAATGAAAAAGATATTCCGCATGCAATACTTATAAGAAGCATTGAGCCGGTTGAAAATATTGATGTGATGATGAAGAGAAGGGGAAAGAAAAAATTAGACTACGCACTCACTGCCGGGCCCGGCGCACTTTCAAAAGCATTGGGCATTCACATTAAACACAATGGAGAATTATTGTACAGCAATTTAATTTGGATCGAAGACAGAGGTGTAAAAATTCATTCCCGAAAAATAGTTAGCACGATAAGAGTTGGAGTTGAAGGTGCAGGAAGAGATGCGCGACTTCCTTACCGCTACATCATCGAAGGAAATAAATGGATTACCAGAACGCCGAAATAAATTTTGATTTTCATTACCCAAAAATAAAAGCCAACCTCAAACAAGAGATTGGCTTTTGCATTTTGTACTGCAATTAAAACTGTGGACAGAAAACTTTTTTGTAATGTTTTGGCGGTGTAATGTTACCGATGTAAGCAAGTGCCAATTCAAAACCGCCTTTACCACCTGTAGCAGGGTTAAGATCTGAAGAGGTGTTTACATCATAAGCCAATCCAGCCTGAAAACCTTTCATCATTACACCCACAGTTGGAATAATATCATAGCGAATTCTGCTGAAAGCGCCTATGTAAAAAATTTCGGGTGCGCTGCGTGTTGATGGATTTATGTTGAAACCGAAGTTAGAACCAATCACAAATTCATTGTCGTTATTTTGAAACTGGTATTGACCGAATGGGAAGATGTAGAATTTTCTGCTTGCAGCAAATGCCATGCTGCCATGTACTACATAGCGCATATCGAGTTGGTTGTCGCTTGATTCAAAAAATGTTTCATTAGGTGTGGTTAGGTGATATGCCGCTGCACCAATTTGAAAGCGTGCATACTTTGAAGGCACACCATATAATACGGCACCGGCAGAAAAATCGGAATAAGAAATTTGATAGTATTTGAAATTTTCAGAAGTAACGCCACCAAAATCTAAACCGGTGAACTCATCACCGAAATCCAGCTTTGCAAAGTCAATACTTTTTTGAACAATACCTCCTTGCAAACCAACTGCAATATGGTAATTGCCTTCACGATCAAGAGACTGATGGTAAGAAGCAGAAAGCATTGCGGTAAAATTTCTCAGGTTTCCATCACCCGAACGATCATTGAGTAACATGATACCAACTCCTAAAAAATTAGGACTTGTTCCACCGCTAAATAATTTCATGTCATATGCAATTGACGGAGTAGAATAAACGAATGGTGATGATATACTCGACCATTGATTTTTGTAAATGCCGCCAATTCTGTAGGTGCCATCCATTGAACCGGTGAGTGCAGGATTAAAGCTCATTGGGGAATAATAGAATTGCGAAAAGTGCACATCCTGACCCTTAGAAAAAAATACTGTGGATACTAACAGCATTAAAATTGGTAGTGTTTTTTTCATCGTTGTAAACGTTAAGTTCATTAATACAATTTGAAATATGGATTTAAAAATAGAATTCTTTTTTGAATTCAGCTAATTATTTATTTTTTCAGTATTGCATCTTGGTTCCATAAGCCAGATCTCCTGCATCACCCAGCCCCGGAACTATATATGATTTAGAGTTTAATTCCTCATCAATGGCACATGCCCAAATGGTAACATCACTCATATTTTTTGCTATCAGTTCAATTCCTGCACGTGCTGCAATTACGCATGCAAGATGGGTATGTTTCGGTTTACCAATATTAAAAATCTGTTGCAGTGTTTTTACCATTGAATTTCCGGTAGCAAGCATGGGATCGGCAAGAATTAAAATTCTGTTTTCAAGCGTAGCACAGGAGAGATATTCGAGTGCAATTTCAAATGAGCCATCAGCATGGTGTTTTCTGTAAGCCGAAACAAAAGCGTTATCAGCCTGGTCAAAATAATTCAGCATTCCCTGATGAAGGATAACCCCTGCGCGCAAGATTGCACCCACAACCGGTTGTTCTTTAAGCATTGGAGTTACAGCATTTCCGAGCGGAGTAATCACATTTCTGTTTTCATACTCCAAGGTTTTACTGATTTCCATGGCCAGAATTTCGCCGCAACGCTCCATGTTTTTTCTAAAGCGCATTCTGTCTTTCTGAATTTTCTCATCTCTTATTTCTGCCACAAACTGATTGAGCAACGAATTGTTTTGGCTGAGGTTAATTACGTTCATCTTCATTTTAATTCAGAGGCAAAAGGTAAAATATTTTTAGAATCAGGGAAATATTTTTTCAGGAAGAAAGCGCAAGCAGTGCTTCAAACTTTTCGCGCCAGCCCTTCCATTCATTTTCTTCACTCAATAAATCGTTGTGCGCAAGGAACTGAAAGTAGCCATTCACTTTTTTTACTTCATCAATCAATTGTTTTGATTTTAAAAAAGCATCGGCTGCATTTAATTTTTGATAGTAAAAGAGTGAAGCATCCATAACTGCCAATGGAAAAATGCGCAACGATGTTGTTTCTTCTTTGGCTAAATTGTACCAGAAAAAGGGTGAAGCAATACCTGCTCTGAAACCAATGAGCGAAGCATAACCCATTGTATAATCTTCAGTAATTGCGGCCGCTAAAAGATTTTGATAAGTGAAAGGAAAACTGAGTTTAAGAAAATGCTGGCGGTTGCGGAAAATATTTTTGCCAATAATTTTCTCGAGCCGTGCTTTTTCTGTTTTTATTTTTTCGGGAAATGAATTGGATACATAGCTGCAATGAATTCCTGTTTCATTGATTTGTGAAATTCGGTTGATTAGCGCTCGCAATTCTTTATTGGTGAATAAAATATTTTTATCAAACTTTCCATAATCGCCCAGCAGAAAAAAGTAAATTGCCTTTAGATTAAATTTTTTATGCAGCGCATTTTGAAAATAAAAAGTGTTGAACGGATCTTTTTTAACCCCCAACAAAACGTTTGTTCGCCCTGTAATTTCTTTAGCACTTAACTTAAATAATGATTTTGCAAAACCGCCAAGTGTTCTAAGCAATCCTTTATTTCGGTAAGCGAAAGCAAAATCAATATCATAAGTTAATTGAAATTGAAATGAAGGTTGCAAAAATGAAAGTTGCGGATAGTGTTGGAGTAAAATTTCTTTTATAAAAATTGCATAATGATTTATTACCGGTACTTCATGAAATTTTTCTTTGTAATTCAAACTTTCTTTATCAGGAAATCTCCCATGCTCATCTGATTTAAATGGTAAATATTCCTCATAGCGTGATGCGAGATAGAATGCTGCTGCAAGCGGATCGAATGGAATTGCGCTTAGCTCTGCGTGAGCAAAAATTGTTTTTATTCTTTTGTATTCGCCAACAGAAATTTCCTGCTTAGAAATTTCTTTTTCAAAAAGTAAATCGTGGGCAAACAAAAAAAAATGATTGCCAAATTTTTTCTTGCTGTAATTTAGTTTTGGAAGTGGTGATGAAAGAAATTCATTTTGATCAGTGGTAAAATGATATTCAGTTTTTATAAGCTCATTGAAAAATAATTGCAATACATATTGAAGGCGAGCAGAATCTTTGGGTGAATAAATTAGCAACATACAGCAATGAGTTCAGAAGGTAAACGCTTCATTTTTTAAATATTTTGTTTTTAGCAGCGGCGCAATTGTGTAGCGATCATCATTGCTGTTTTTCCCAATTGCTTCCAATGTTTCATAAATGTTTTTAATTCCTATTCTGTCGCACCATTCAAATGGTCCCCATGGATAATTGGTACCTAACTTCATTGCCTTGTCAATATCTTCCATTGAAGCAACGCCTTCATCAAAAGAAAAACAAGCTTCATTAATAATCATGCAAATGACTCTGGGTGTTACCATTCCGGTTTCATCTTTTACCTGGTTCCAATTCCATTTTAGCTCAGCGGCAAACTTGCTGAAAACTTCTTTGCCTACCTCATTTAGAAAAGAAACTTCTGCCAATGGGCGATTGACGAAAGTTGGAAGGCAATTCATTCCAACAAAATGATTCTCATTTGCATTTCTGTTTTCAGAAATTATTTCTCCCAGCGTTTTTTTTACAGCGCAAACAATAATGAGCTTGTTGCTTAGTGAAGAATATTCTTCAATGGCATTTGATCTTTCATCAGCATTCAAATCAAAAATTGCATCGCAAGTTTGAGCAAGCGCTTTGTCAAAATCATTTTCATTTCCCGAAAAAATAATTTCATGATTCGAACCGAGTTTCAATTTCAACTCATCGATTCTTTTTATTTCTCCTATTGCGTAAATCTTCACTATAATTTTATTTCCCGAAAACAAATGTAACCACGAAGTTCAATTGCTTTGAGTTGATGAATTCATGTTTAGAAAAAAAAGTTCCTAATTTTCGCGAACTGATTTGTATTCAACAAACTAAAAGTACTTAACAATGAAAAAAATTATTACCACTCAAAATGCTCCGCAACCAATTGGTCCTTATTCACAGGGTGTTGAAAACGGAAATATGATTTTTATTTCGGGACAGGTTGCAAAAGAACCCGCCACCGGAAATCTAATTACTGCAGATATTAAAAGTGAAACCAAACAGGTGATGGATAACCTTAAAGGAATTTTAGATGCTGCCGGTGTTGATTTTTCGAACGTGGTAAAAACAACCATCTTCTTAACCGACATGAAAAATTTTGCACCAATGAATGAAGTTTATGGTTCTTATTTCTCAAACGATTTTCCCGCGCGCGAAACAGTTTCGGTTGTTGGTTTACCATTGGGAGTTAATGTGGAGATTTCGATGATTGCGATGAGGTAAGCGAAATTTCATTTCCCAACCAAATAAACACCGAAGAAGATTAATGCCATACCGATAAAATCTACCGGGCTTAATGTTTCGCCCGCTAAAAATCCCCATGAGAGTGCAACAATGGGCATTAAATAAGTTACCGATGCAGCGAAGAGTGCAGAAGTGCTGTGCACGAGTTTATTAAAGATAATGGATGCAATTGCCGAGCTGAATACAGCAAGCGTGGCCACATAGAGGAGTGAAGTAAGCGCATCGGGGTTTGCATTAAATGTTTCGATGATTCCTGTTGAATAAAGAAATATTGCAGCAGGGATTAATACAATGTTGAATGAGATGGATGTTATTGTAATTGGTCTAACTCCTTTAAGATTTGCTTTAAGCAGATTTGCAGATAATCCATAGCAAAATGTGGCAACTACTATCAGCAAACCATAAACGGCGTTGGATGTTGTACCATGTGATGGCTGTAATAAAATAAGAACAACAGAACCTACAAACGCCACTGCCATTCCAACAATTTTTATCGGGCTATAAGATGATTGAAAGAAAAAGATACCAAGTACAAAAACCCAAACAGGAGAAAGAGAATTAAGGATGCCGGCCTGCGAGCTATCAATGTGAACTTGTGCTGCAGTAAATAAAAAGGCAGGAATAAAATTGCCGAACATGCCTTGAATTAAAATAGTTTTCTTTTTCGAAAAATCAACTTCGTTCCAGCGAAGAATTGCAAAAGGCAAAAGCGACAATGCTGTTATTACGATACGAAGTGCAGCAACCTGCTCGGCACGAAAGGCAACAAGCCCCTTCTTCATTAAAATAAAAGAGCTGCCCCAAATTAATGCAAGCAAAAGCAGCATTAACCAATCAAAGAGGCGGGGTTTGTGGTTCATTAATTGAAATGCACAGCAATCAAATCTTTTTCTTCATTCACTACAAAACTCTTGAGTCCTTCTTTCGCAGGTCCTCTAAGCAACGAACCGGTTAGCGAAAATTCGGAATTATGGCAAGGGCAAACCAGTTTTTCTGTTCCTGCTCTTACTTCACAACCTTTATGAGGGCAATACATAAGAAGAGCGATATAGGTTTCGTCAGCTTGCTTTGCAATATAAATTGGTTCTGAATATTTTTTTGTGGTGATGCTAACAGAATTTGAATCTTTAAAAGAAGTTTTAGGAATAGTAACCATCTCAGCGGATTCTGTACCTGTAATTCCTTTAGCGACACTGCATGAGGAAAATAAGGAAGCCGTACCAAATGCGCAAGCGCAAACACTTATAGTACCAGCTTGTTTAATAAAATCTCTTCTTGATGATTTATTCATGCTCAATTAATTTTGCTTCAAAGTAAAGGCTTTTCTTTGCATTGAAATAATTTGAGTATGAATAAGCGGTATGCTGTAATCGATCTTGGAACTAACACATTTAATCTGCTGATTGCAGAAGTAAATGCTGATAATTCATTTACTGTTTTATTTAAAGAAGAAGAGTTTGTAAAGCTGGCTGAAGACGGGATAGAATTTATTGGCGAACGTGCTTTTCAACGGGGGATTGCATTGATAAAGAAATACAAAGAGACCATCGATCAATATAATGTTAAGCGAGTAACTGGTTTTGGAACTGCTGCGATTAGGAATGCTGCTAATGGTGATTTATTTATTGAGGAGCTTAAAAAAAATTGCCCGATGGAAATAAGAAAAATTTCGGGTGATGAAGAAGCAGAGCTGATTTATTATGGCGTAAAACAGGCAATACATCTTGAAGAAAGGCCTGCATTAATTACGGATATTGGTGGAGGAAGCGTGGAATTTATTATTGCCAATCACGAAAAAATTTTCTGGAAAGAAAGTTTCCCCATTGGTGGTTCCATTTTGAAAAAAAGTTTTCATCATCACGATCCCATTCGTGCCGAAGAAGTGGTGCAATTGGTAAATCACATTCAGCAGGTATTGGCTTCTGTGATTGATAAGGTTAAGCCTTATGCAGTTAATCATTTGATTGGTGCTTCTGGTTCTTTCGATAGCATGGCGCAATTGATTTCGGAGAATATTAACAATGAAAAATTAAACCCTCTTGCAACCTGCACGCACATTTCATTGCGGGATTTTTACTTGGTGTATGAGCAGATCATCAAATGTAATCTTGAACAAAGACTGAATATAAAAGGCATGGTTTGGTTTAGGGCAGAAATGATGGTGGTGTCTTTGATTCTTGCCGTTTATGTAATTGAAAAATGCAACATCAGAAAAATTACGCGCTCGGCTTATGCATTGAAGGAAGGGGCGCTTTGGCAAATTTCGCAGGGGATTACTTCATAATCTTATTTAAGATTTTATTTTTCTCAATCGCTCCGCTGCTTTCTCCAAAGTTTCATTTCCCTTAGCAAAACAAAACCGCAGCATCTTGTAATCATCAC
>JAJAYG010000416.1 GCA_026786335.1 Chitinophagales bacterium
GGCATTGCTAATTTATTTTATAATGAACATTACAGCACGGCCAAAATGAATCATTGCATCAACCATATCGACAACGAACTGGAAGTAACTTACAAATGGAAAAAGAAAAATCAGGATTGGAATTCGATGTGCGTAAAAGCCAATTCTTTATTAATTGATATTGTGCCCGGCTCTGAAGAGGAATTTATTTTTGAGCACTACTATGGCTACAATAAACTAAATAATGCTACGAGTATAGAGTACTCACTTGCTCATCCTCGTTGGCAAGTTTACCCGGTAACAGATTACAACCTTGATTGTGATATTGAAAAACTATACGGGCCATCCTTTTTTCCTTTTATACAAAATGTAAAACCGGTTTCTGTGTTTCTTGCAAAAGGGTCTCAGGTGCATGTGAAGATGCCCAAGAAACTTTTTAAATAGTTTGAAATCAGTTTTTATTATTTCTCCCGCAACCGAGTCTCTCGAAGAGGACTCGGCGTATTAAAATCCCATCTGTTCTAATTCTTATTTCAAACTGATAAAATAAGAGTAGAAAGAAGTCTTAATACTTCTTTTGTTTTGATGAAAGAACAATTTATTTTACAAGCTATTGAGCTTACTTTAGCTGTTGATGATGCCCTCAGCAACAACTGAGACAAGGTAAAAGATAAATACAATGATGACCTATTCACTTTTAATAAATGCAATTATACTTACCACTATTGCAGTAACAAATACAAAATCACAAGCATTGCAAACTGTACCTTTTGTCGACTTAAATAAATATGCAGGCAAATGGTTTGAAATTGCTTCTTATCCTCAGAGTTTTCAGAAAGGGTGCCATTGCACCACAGCAGAATATACAGTAAGTGAAAAGGGATATGTTATTGTAGAAAACAGATGTAACAGAGATAGCGTAAACGGAAAACAATCGTACATAAAAGGAAAAGCATTTGTAGATAAAAACTCAGGCAATGCAAAATTAAAGGTGCAGTTCTTCTGGCCATTTAAAGGTAAATACTGGATCATTGATTTAGCGAATGATTACAGTTATGCTGTAGTTAGCAATCCCAATAAAAAATATTTGTGGATCTTATCAAGATCTTCAAAAATGGAGGAATCAATTTATCAGGGGATTATTTCACGCCTGAAAGAAAAGGGATTCGATATTTCAAAACTTGAAACTACAGTGCAGATTGATGAAGTTATTAAATAGAAGGGTGCAATCAATTTGTTGCTCTTGTTCTTCAAAGCCTTTTCTCAACTTAGAACATAATATTAATCCGGCTTTTTATTTTTTAAAAAACAAATAATTAAATTCTTTCTGCTTTTCCCCGCAGCCGTGTCTCTCGAAGAGGACACGGCGTAATAAAATAAACAACGCCGTGTCCGCGAAAAGCGAGACACGGCTGAGTTATATTTTAAAAACACTTTTGAGTTCCACCGTCACCCAGTCTTCCGAAGGAGACGGGACTAAATCAAGGCATCACAGCTATCTTTGAGAGAATAAACTGATGATATGTTATTAATAATGAATCATTGTGACTAATCTTAATATAGTAAAAGCAACACAGCATGCGAAAATTAAAACTTCAAGCGCAAATCTCGGTTGATGGATTTATTGCAGGCCCTAATGGCGAAATGGATTGGATGGTTTGGGACTGAGATGAAGAGCTTAAAAATTATGTAAAAGAAATAACAGAGCCTGTTGATTGCATTGTGCTTGGCAGAAAACTAGCTGAAGGTTTTATTCCTCATTGGGCAGCTAACACTGAATTAGAAGGAGCAGAAAAATTTAATACTGTTCACAAAGTTGTTTTTACCAAAACCCTGGATAGTTCAATATGGGAAAATACCATTCTTGCAAATGGGAACATTGCAGATGAAATTGATCAACTAAAAAAACAAGATGGAAAAGACATCATTGCATATGGCGGCGCTCAGTTTGTAAGTTCACTCATCAAACATGATTTAATTAACGAGTATCATTTATTCATAAATCCTGCAGTGTTAGTAAATGGAATGCGGATATTTAATAATGTACGGGAGAGCAAGAAACTTTTTCTTGTAAAAGCTTGCTCGTTTAAATGCGGCATTGTTGTGCTTCATTATATTTCTGTACCTGCTAAATAGAATTCAGCTATAGCTGAAAACTTAAGTCACAATCTGCTTCTTAAGTTTATCGGAATAAAAAGAAGGTGACGAAAAATTATTTCTGAAACAAAATTTAAATCTGGAAATGAAAAGTAAAGTATTAGATCTCGCTTTAACAATTACTTCGCTGCTTGGATATTTAGAATGGGGGAATGAAAATAAAATGTTTCTGTTTCAACTGGGAAAGGAAATTATATCCAGGTTTTTAATGATGCAACATCTGTAATTCATCCATTGATCATACTCCCGATATTCGGGCAAGTGTTATTGATGCTCACACTTTTGCAAAAGACACCGAATAAAATTCTTTCATTGGTTGGGATGCTTATCGCTGTTGCTGCTCTTTATGTTTGTGATGGGAGTAATAAGGTTTGAATACAAAATTTTTCTTTCCACCATACCATTTTTGTTTACGGGTGTAATTGCTGTTATTTATAATGGAAGAAAACATAAAGTGAGGAAATCAACCCGCTAGATTTTTATTTTACACTTGACCACGAAAATGCAGGTGGAACATCATGTTGTTTCAATTTAAAGTACGCCGATTTAATTTCTGTTTTTTCAGGATGAGTACTCTTATCAACAGTTTTTTTCAAATTAATACTGCCGATTGAAATATAAAACAGCGGACTAATCGGGCCATAGTCGGCAACATAAGTTTGTTTGAAGTTTTGATTCGTAAGTGTGATGCCCTGGTAATTTAAAAAATCCATCAGATAATATTTGAATCGTATATAAGTACCTTTTCCAAAATGAACTTCAGTAAAAACTGAAGGGTTAAAAATATTTACATGATCATCGAACCATGCATCAGTTTTTACTTTGTTGTTGCCTTCAATAATTTTTCTTTTCCATGCAAACATAATTTCCGCTTCTGCACCAATACAAAAGAAAGTGCCATCCTCAAGATTACCAAGTTTAAACGCTAAAGGAATTCCTAAACTGTATGAGCGTTCTTTTACTGTGATCTCGCTCGTGCTGTTGTTGCCAAAAGTATCGTTAACAAAAGTTGCATTGATATGGCTTATGAGACCCACGTTTCTGATGCCAATGCCGGTATAAATTCCAAATGATTTTGAAAATTCGAAATGCAATTGCTCTTGTAAACTAAAGAATGGTGACCATCTAAGTTTAGCGGTAATATCAGTGTAGTCAGCGGCACCTTACCTAAAGAAAAGATCACTTCGCCACCCGAAGCAACATACTTCTTTTGTGCTGTTGCCGAAAGGTTAAGAAGTACAATTAGAAATAGAAGGATGTGAATTTTTTTCAATGAAATTATTTTTGCTGCAAGTAAAAACTAATCATTGATTCCTGAAAGTAATTAAAGAAAATTATCCTTCTTTCATAAAAATTTAAACTTCATTAAATCCTTAAAAGAAAACAAAAAGCAATGGCAAAAATTAACCCATACCTCAACTTCAAGGGTAACACCGAAGAAGCATTTAACTTTTATCAAATACTTAAATCAGGTAACATGAAGACTGACAAAATAATTTACTGGTCAACTACCATTCCGTTTGCAGCATTCATGATGTTCTCTGCTGTGCCTAAACTGACCAAAGTATTGAGGGTAACCCAGATTTTACATAAAGTCAATTGCTTCTTTTGTTGCATAGGGGTTGCAAAATCTTTAGGCGTTATTGAAATTCTTGTACCGGGATTTCCCCGAATAAAAAAATGGGCTAAGGCAGGTTTAGCATTTGATCTCATTGGTGCAATGTATTCGATGTTCGCAATTGGTAGTCTGGGT
This sequence comes from Chitinophagales bacterium, assembly GCA_026786335.1. Classification (GTDB taxonomy): domain Bacteria; phylum Bacteroidota; class Bacteroidia; order Chitinophagales; family UBA10324; genus JAJAYG01. The sequence goes on from JAJAYG010000416.1 coordinate 3,890, forward strand.
TTCGGTTGCACCTTCCTTTTTCTACCGCTGTTATTTTTTAGCTGTGTCTTACTATTACCATCATAAGATTTTAAAAGCCCATACAACTGTATAAACTCCTTGATGATTTTTTTTGGCAGTGAAAAAGGTTAGTTGCTAAATCAATTCTACTTTTGCATCAGTATTTTTTTAAAAACTAATATCATTTATAAATTGAAATTCTTCATTTCCCTAATAGTAATTATCACTTTCTCATTTTCTGCTAAGGCGCAAATGGTAGGTTGTGGATCTCCTATTCCAAATTTTGGTTTGCCTGTTACTTATTGTGCAGTGGTTACAGGCAGCTTAAGAGATTCTCTAGGAAAAAATTCAGGGACTATTTTATTCATGTGTGGTAAATATCCTTATCAGGGAATGACGGTGGTAATCAAAGATCTTGATCAACCAATGTTCGATTATAAGCTTGATGAATGGATTGGTAAAACTATTTGTGCAACAGGAGTTGTTGGCACCTATAAAGGCAAACCCTACATTGAAATAAGAAAGGCTTTCAAACTCCACGTAAACTAATTTCACAAGCAGCATTCTTCTAATTCAGATTACCCCTTTAGCTACTCATTCGTTATTTGCGAACTTTGCACATCGCTGTTTGCAAAGAATAAATATTTTTTAAAAAATCAAAATCAATTAATGTCATCCAATAAAAAATCAAAGAATCAAAAATCAAGAGCAGAGAATGATCTTGTTGCTTATTTCGTACACGAAGAAGATCGCTTTGTTTCCTTCAAACAACTAAAGAAAAAATTCGGCAACCGCATTAACAAAGGTGATCTTTATGATGCTGTTCAGCATTTGGTTGATATTCGTTTTCTCGCGGAGAAAAGCAATCAGTACAGAAGAATTGGCAAAGAAAATTTTGCTGCCGCTGAAACACCGCATAAAAAAACGGATGTAATCGAAGGCGTGATCGACATTACATCGCAAGGGCACGGCTACGTGA
>JAJAYG010000417.1 GCA_026786335.1 Chitinophagales bacterium
CGCTGCGGTTAATAATTCCGTTAATGGTGAAACCTGCTTTTTCATTTCCCCAAGGATCCATCTTTACCCCACCAAATTCAATGTTTAATTTTATTTGTTTGGTAATGCCTTTAATGGTAAGGTCGCCATACAAAGTGTAACTGCCATCGTTGTCAACCTTCTCATAAGTATTCCCGGTAAAAGTTATTTGTTTGTGATTCTCTGCATCAAAAAATTCAACACTTTTTAAATGCTCGTCGCGCTTTGCATCACCGCTATCAATTGAAGCAGGGTTCATCCAAAAATCAATTTCCGAAGTCATAAAGTCTTCGCCTGTTGTATAAATGCTTGCATCAAATTCTTTGAACACACCTCTAACATTGGTAATCATAAGGTGCTTAACTTTAAAAGCGATTTCGCTGTGCACAGGATCAATACTCCATTTTACTCTTGTTGCTTTTGTTGCTGCTGCTGCTGCTGCTTTTGCTGTTTCCACTTTGATTTTTTATTTAAATAATTTATGAATGAATTTGTAAAATGTTACTCGCCTTTATCTTCATCGAGGTTGTTATGCTCATCACCGCCAATGCTGTAATAATTATTTTCTTCGTCTTCATTCCCAATCTTCTCCTGTTCATCATCAGCTTCGGAACCCGGAACATCGAGATCATCACCTGTTTCATCTTCATTAAAATCTTTTTCATTTCTGCCAGATGAATTCTCATTCTCTGCTTTATTTTGCGATGGATGCTCGGGGTCAATATCTGCTTCTTCTTTTTCGTTATTATAAATATCTTCCGAAGCAGGATGTGTGGGATAACCGGGAAATAATTTTTCTTCTTCCATTTTGTTGTTGTTTACTGCTGAAGTAATAGTTGTAATTGTTTGATGTTTTATTAACTCATTACATACTCTAATCTAAGCTTCGTCTTTAGTGGTGCGCACCAAGCTAATGCCCGAGATAAAAAAAACTATTCCAAGTATTCCGTAAATGATCAGTGCTTTAACATCGTGGTTACCGCCCGAAGTATTTGTAAAAACTACGGCAGCATAAATAAGACCGGCAATACCGAGTATAGTTAACAGTGCTCCAAAGATTCTTTTAAGGTTCATTCTCTTTTAGTTTTTTTAAGATTGTTTATTGAAAGGAAAAAAGTGTATGTAATTCTTTTCTCTCTAGAACAACTACTTGATTTCATATTTAACAGCCGCTGTTAAATTATTTTGGCGGTGGCTCATTATTGATCGGCGTATTATTCCTGGGCTGGTTCTGCTGTTGATTCTTTTTCCTTCTCTCCCTGTTTGTCTGTGTCGGCTGATTTTTATTTTGAGTGTTATTATTCGGACTCACGTTATTTGGTTGATCAGGATTTACATTGTTAGGTTGGTTAGGATATGGAATGTTAGGTTGATTGGGATTTTCATTCCTCGGTTGATCGGGATATTTATGGTTGGGTTGATTGGGATTTTCATTCTTTGGCTGCTCGGGATTTGAGGGGTTAGGTTGATTAGGGTTCTCATTTTTGGGCTCATCGGGATTTTTAATCTTTGGTTGATCGGGATATGAATGGTTGGGTTGATTAGGATTTTCATTCTTTGGCTGATCGGGATTTGCACGTTTAGGTTGCGCAGGTTGCGGTTTTCTTGGTTGTGTTTGATTGCGAGGTTGACTACCTGAATTTTTTTCCACAGCAGGTTTTACATCCTTTATGTTTTCAACTTTAGCAGGAGCCGGTTTTTGTCCGTTGCCGTTGTTGCTATTCTTAATTTCGGGGCGATAAATCTGCAGTTCATTATTGCTGATCTTTTGCCCCGGCTTTGTGCCATCTTGAATAGCAACAGTTTTTATTTCTCTATTTGTAACTTTTTGAACTGAATTTCTATCGGGGCCGGCAATATAAGTTGCGTTGCGATTCGGCTCTTCTTGTTTGTTGACGATCACCGTAGAATTTTTTATAATCGTAACATTACTTGATCGGTTAACATAGTAACGATTAATATCCTGGCGATCGATATCACGATCGTTTACAAAAACCCAATGTTCGTTTGGCACGTAATAATCATTTGAAAACGCAACATTGATGCTTATGCCAGGGCTCAGCGGTGCCCATCCATAATAACCGGGAGCACTTCTCCACGAAACCCATGCAGGTCCCCATTGATTATCAGGTACCCAAAACCAACCATAAATGGGATCAAAATCCCATCTTCCATAGTGGAAAGGTGCCCATCCCCATGAGTAATCCGAAACCCAGGTCCAACCATATTGAGTAAATATCCAGTGGCCGCCTGTGGAATAAGGCGAAAATCCCTGCCCGGCATTTGGCAACCAAACGTACCCTTGGTTAGGGTAATCTACCCATTGCCCATAGGGACTTAGTTGATCATAAAATAGTTGAAAGTTCACACTAACCTGAGCATTTGCTTTTTGCGACGTGGTTAAAACACCGACTGTAATTATTAGTGAAACGAAGAAAACTTTAATTAAAGATTTCATTAGTTCTGTTTATTGTTTAATTAAAGTAAACTATTTGAATGCTTTTATTTTGGAAATGAAACGGCGACTGAATAGCATTTGGTAATGCCGACACAGTTTGAACTTCAGTATTCAATCGTTGAATTTCGCTGTGCCCTCTATGTCGACCGCCTACTCCTAAAGTTAAAGAACAAGACGAAAACAAAACAATGGCTATAGCAGTGAGTACTAAAAAAGTTGCCTTCATGATTTTTTTATTTTAAAGTGAAATTATTAATTTCTCATTGAGAATTATGCAAAGGTGGGATGCTTATTTCTGCTAAACGTTACACAAGTTTGCGATTATGTTACATTATTCA
>JAJAYG010000418.1 GCA_026786335.1 Chitinophagales bacterium
ATATAAACCGGGCGAGAGCCTGTTGCTGAGCAGGAGTTCATTCTGCGGAGCATTGGGGAAATATCTGTTTTCTCTGCTTACAACATTTCCAATAAGATTATAAATAATAACCTCATAAGTTTTTTCTGCATTAAGAGGATCATCAATTCCTACAACCTGAAAAGTTGTATCCTGATCCCAAACCGGAAAAATGCATGAACCAATTGGTCCGGGATTTTCAGATGCACCGAAATGAGATGAATCGCCATTCTTTTGTTTGCAGTCAATGATAGAATCGGGAGCTGTATCATCCAACGCTTTACGAATGCTATCGAGTTTGCACCTGTAATATTGAGCTACTGTTTGATAAAAAGGATCATTAATAAGATTAACGTTTTCAATCGGATCATTCACCAAATCAAAAAGCTGTTCTGTATTATTCAAGCAAAAACTCTTGATGTACTTAAAATATTTTGTGCGAACCATACGCATCGAAGGTGTTTCATCTTCACTAAAAACTTCATACATCATTGCCTCTCTTGGTTTGCCTTCAGCCAATTCTCTCATAGAAATTCCATCCATTCCGTAAGTATCAGGTATTTCGGCAGCATCAATAATTGTTTTAGCCCAATCAACATTGAGACCCATTGTTTCAATATCCTTATGTTCGGGAAACCAGGTTTTGTATCGAATGAACATTGGCAGCCGTATTGATTCTTCTTGTGGCATTTGTTTTCCCTGCAACAAATGTTCTGATTTTAAATTTCCATTGTCGCTCGAAAACATTACTACCGTATGATCCATTAATGTTGATTTATCGGCTAAGGTGTCATGATCGAGATAATAAAACAGATCACCAAGAGTTTGTTCAACACCCATCAACATTCTAAAGTAACCCCGGTATTCTGAATCCTGTTCTAAAACTCCCGGTGCCTGATTGTATGGATAGTAGTAGGATGGAAAATTATCAGTATACTTTTGAGCATTGAAATAAGGCATGGTGTCATTCGCAAACAAGTCAGCTTCCTGAGGTCTTGGAATATAGGGCACATGGGGTGCTCTTTCAGCCATGTAAAGAAAGAAAGGTTGATCAGGTGGGCGGTTTACAATTTGACCTTCTGCATATTCTTTAATTAAGTCAGTTGTGTGACCTTCAATTACCAAACTCCAAACAGTATCACCCACGCTTATGCTATATCTGCCAGGGTCATAACTTTCCAAAGTTGAAATCATAAAATTATTAAACCCTCTAATGCTGTCAGGATCAAAGCCGAGTTTACCGCTAAGAATATTGTAATAACCTGCATCTTGCAATATTGATGAGAGCCAGGGTATTCCACCACTTATATTCTCCGGGTTTGAGATTGCACCAGTTTTATGCGGATACAATCCGGTAAAAAAAACTCCCCTTGAAGGGGTACAAAGCGAAAGCACAGCAAAGAAATTTTTAAAATTCACGCCTTCATTCGCAATTCTATCAATGTTAGGTGTTTGAAAAAAATCAGGTGCGCCATTGCATGAATAAGAATCCCAACGTGCATCGTCAACCAGAATGAAAATAATATTAGGCCGGTCATCTCTTAATCCCGCATTGTTTTCCTTCGGTAAATTCTTAGGGAGCGGATGCTTTTGATAGAACTCATCAAGAGTGAGTGTATCAGAAATTTCCATTTTCACTTTCTGCGCTGTTGAATCTGCAAATGCAAAAAAAAGTAAAACAAAAAAAACTAAAACAGATTTACGGAAATGTATCAATGATATATATTTAAGAAAATTCATGATAAGATATGGATTCAAAAATAGAACATTCTTTATAATTATCAAATAAGGAAACTGCAAACCCATACTTAGTGCCGATGAACAACTCATCTTGCTTTCATATTAATAAATTCATGACTTCGATGTTTCATTAAATGCTGCGGCAATACTAAATGACAATCTGTGATGCTTGCTTCTGCCAAATTTTGAAATTGCATTTAAATGATCTTGTGTTCCATATCCCTTATTTTTTATCCAGCTATACTCTGGGTAACTGGCATGAAGTCTTGTCATAAAATCATCGCGATACGTTTTTGCAAGAATAGAAGCTGCTGCAATTGAAGTATATTTTGAATCGCCGCCAATAATACATTGATGTGGAATTAATTTGTATCGCTTAAACCGATTACCATCAACCAAAATAAGTTCAGGATTAACAGAGAGTTTATCAATGCAAAGATGCATTGCTAAAATTGATGCATTAAGTATGTTGATCTTGTCAATTATGCTTCTTCCAACCTTAATAACTGAAAATGCGATTGCCTCATTTTCAATAACCTTTCTTAAAGTATTCCGATTTTTTTCCGATACCTTTTTAGAGTCATTGAGCAATGGATGAAAAAAATTTTTAGGAAGAATTACTGAAGCAGCAAACACCGGCCCTGCATAACAGCCCCTTCCGGCTTCGTCGCAGCCGGCTTCTACATATCTTTTTTGATAATAAGGTTGAAGCATGAGTTTAACAAAAAGGTATTTTGAATGTTAAATATCAAAGAA
>JAJAYG010000419.1 GCA_026786335.1 Chitinophagales bacterium
ATCTTTAACTAATTCAGTTGCGCGCTTCAATTGCTTCTCGCAACTTTCAATATCGTTGTGAGCGAAAACAAATCTTTTTCCCATGTGCATTCGCAAGCCATCAATAATGCAGGCATGTGATTCGGCATCGTAAACAATTACATCGCGGCGATCAACTAAGCAATCAATTGCCGACATAATTCCCTGATAGCCGAAGTTGAGGAGTATGGCTGATTTCTTTTTCACGAACTGCGCCAGTTCATTTTCCAATTGCTCATGCAAATCACTGTTGCCGCTCATCATGCGCGCTCCCATTGGGTAACCAAGACCATATTTAGCTGCTGCTTCGGCATCCACCTTTCTAACTTCGGGATGATTGGCAAGCCCTAAATAATTATTTAAACTCCAAACAATTTTTTGCTTTCCTCTAAAACCCATTCTTCCTCCCACTTCGCCTTCTAATTTGGGAAATGAAAAATAGCCGTGTGCAATTTTTGAATACTGACCAATTGGGCCGCGGTTATCTAATATTTTTTCAAATAAATCCATAGTGATTTTATTTATGATTGGCCGCGAAAGTAAACATGAATGATGGAATATGAAAAGAAGGAAATCTTGATTCCCACATACATGTTTGAAACACGTAATCCCCTAAGCGGTTGTCTCGCTTTTCGCGGACACGGCGTTTAAATTAATTTCATCCAATTCACCTTTGCTGTTTCAGTACAACGTTTTATTTTTGTGCACACAAAGAAAAAATGTATGGAAACCTCAATAGCGACCAACAAAGGGCAAGTCGTAGTGCCACGTAAATTAAGAACTAAATATGGCATTAAGCCCGGAACTAAAGTAGGATTCATTGAGCAAGACGTCAACCTCATTATAAAAGCACTCAACAAAGAATACTTTGAAAGTTTAGCCGGCTGGTTAAAAGGAGATGGTGATTTACTTGCCTAACTCATGAAGGAAAAAGCGAAGGAGAAAGCTTTATAATTAAAAATGTAGTCTTCGATAGTTACGCTCTCATCGCTCATTTCAAAAAAGAAAAAGGGCATGAAATTGTTTCAGAAATTCTTTCTGCAATTGCAGTGGGAGAACGTTTTGGATTTCTTTCACTCATTAACTTAGGTGAAGTGTACTATATGGTTCATGGCAAGCATGGCAAAAGTTCTGCTGATCAATCGCTTCACGTAATTCACACAATGCCTATTGAAATTATAGCACCAAATTATGAAATCACTATTGTTGCAGCCAAGCTAAAGGCAAACCATGAAATGTCGTACGCCGATGCTTTTGCCGCGGCTCTTACTATTTCAATGAAGGCAACTCTAATTACCGGTGACAAAGAATTCAAATCATTGGAAAGAGAGCCGAATTTTAAAATGAAGTTTATTTAAAATAGCGCGGTGAAAATTTTAGAATAATTATCCAAAAAAAAATATCCTAATTGTTTTCCCCAAACAGAGGTTTCGCTTTTCGCGGACACGACGTATAAAAAAAATCAAACCTGTCGTGCGGTTTGATGTTAATGACTATGAAAGAATATCGAACACCGATCAAGGAATATCGAATCATGAAGTAAAAAAAATTCCCCCAAGCGGTTGTTTCGCTTTTCGCGTACACGGCGTATAACAAATTTCTAACTTTCGCTTGTGTAAGCTAAGTCGCATGCGAAGCTATCACACGTTGCTCACGCCACATTCGTGCGCGAGTCCGGATCATTTTCTAACCGTGTACTGCCATGCCCACCAGATAAGCAAAAACTGAATTGGCAACCTCAAAAGGGTAAGGTAAAAATTTGGATTATTGCTTTTCCAATAATTTAAACTCATTTGAATATTGGCAGGAAAAACGGCTACCAACAATGCAATAATCAGCCAGGCACTAACAACACGTGTTGCAGCAGGAACTAATAGTAGTGCAAACAAAATTTCGCATGCGCCACTCAAATAATTTACTGCTATCGGAAAAGGAATCCACCAAGGAATTATTTTAATATACCATTGCGCATTAACAAAATGGTTTACCCCCGCTACTAAATAAAGCAAACACATTAACCAAAATAAGAACTGATTCATTTTTTCGTGCTGAGTTTATAAAGCAACAAGAGCCACACAAAGAAAAGCATTTGTGGTTATGGAAGTTGCATAGGGTTCAGATCCTCCCACAAGCAGTTGTCTCGCTTTTCGCGGACACGGCGTATAAAAAAATTCTATCTTTCGCCTATGTAGCACGATACCTGTAGATTCACTGAATTCCACGCTTACTCAAATAAAAAACTGCGAGCGGAGACATATTGGCGGGGGAAAAACCAACTCGCGCACGTTTGCAGTAAAGAAATAAAGTCGAGCGAACGCGTGCGCTCCACCCAATGCTCAACTGCACTCGCCTTCGAGTAGCTTAACGAATTTATAGTTGGAACTCATAAGAAAAGTTTAGTTAAAGAGGAAAGATTTTTTTACAAAGCACAAGGCGGGCTCTGCACATTGCTATTGCTAAGACTTGCGCCAGTAGTGAAACCTTTCAGCCGGTTTATCTTATTTAAAATTTTAAAAATTATTCTTAATAAATTAAAGTTATTTTTAGCTGATTCATGAAATACCTTCCCATATAATCTCATTTTAAACAACAAAAACTTTATGAACAAGAAAATTTACATTACTGTAGCCATTGCATTCACTTTGCAAATTGCTCAGGCGCAATGGAAAGAAAAATCAAGCGGACTCACTGCCGGAAAAATAATTTTTGAAATGTCCGCATCGGGTAGAAACAATTGTTATGGTAATGTTTACGACCCTAACATTGGTTTCTTTTCAAACCAGTTGGCTGTTACTAACGATGCCGGTGCTACATGGCATGAAGTAACAATTGATAGTCTTGTGAACAACTACATCGTTGATGTTGCTGCTTCAACAGGTAAAGTTGTTCATGCACTCGGATGGAATTACCTCACCGGCGGCGGCAATGTTTTCAAAAGCAAAGACGGCGGAGCAACCTGGAAGCGTGAAGCAACAAAAGCATTTACAGATCCTGCAAGCTTTCCTGATAACATTGCCTTCTTCAATGCTGATGATGGTCTCATGTTCGGTGACCCTGTTGATGGCGTATTTGAAATTTATACTACGCATGACAGAGGATCGCATTGGCACAAAGTTCCATCTGCAAACATTCCTGCTCCATTGGAAAATGAATACAGTTCAAATAACTACATGGAGATTGTTGGCAATTCTGCATGGTCAATCACGTATGTTTCTAATGACGGATACACTCCAACTTCTACCCGCCTTTTGCAGTCTGATGATATGGGAGAAACATGGTATGTAAGAAATTCTTCCTTGCCGATTGCAGAAACATTTCTTGCCACCGCTAAGTTTCGCGATCAGTCAACCGGGATCTTGCAGAACAATGGAAAAATATACCGCACTACCGATGGTGGTAGTACTTTCGACCAGGTTAATTATTCTGGTACTTGCTTTACTTATGACATTGATTTTATAAAAGATGTTCCCGGCTGCTGGATCAGTGCCGGCGGTGTATTCGGAACACTTGCAGGTTCATCAGTTAGTTATGATGATGGCGACACCTGGACCTTACTTGATACCAATGTGCATCATTCACAAATTGAAATGGTCAACAAGCATCGTGGTTTCACAGGAGGAGAAGCAACAGGATCCAATGACGGTGCATTCGTTTATGCAGGAGCAGGATTCAAAATTGAAAACCAGGTTGTTTTATGTGATCAAATTGAATTCAACATTTTTCCTAATCCACCGAGTGAATCCTTTCACTTTTACTTACCTCAACAGATGGACAACTCTGCCACATCCTGCTG
>JAJAYG010000420.1 GCA_026786335.1 Chitinophagales bacterium
GCTGTTACCACTGCGCCTAACTTTTCAGCAACAAAAGAAATAAGACCACTGCCCGCACCCAATTCAAGAAAAGTTTTTTTGTACAGATTTTTTTTTTCAATAACACTGATTAAAAATTTAGTAGAGAAGAAAAAGCCGGGATGGAAAACACCCGGCAGAATTTGAATTTTAATTTCACCGAAAGTGTAACTGCGTTGCTTCTTCAAATAGCGCTGAAGCAGTGGGCGGTAAAATGTGTTGGTGATTGTTTTGAGTAGCACGATTGAAAGTTAAAAAAGTTTCCCGTTACCAGTACTCGGGACAGATTTTCGCTGAGAAAAAAATATGTACTACAGAATCCAAAAAACATTAACGCGATTAAGAAAATCCGAATTCAACCATCCCTGCCTACCGGCAGGCAGGCGATATCCGACTTGTCCCGCATTTTTGCGGGAATTTAAAATCCTTCCCAATCAGGACGGCGATAACGCAACCAGAATTTTTGCAATCCTCTAACTTCCCAAGCAAAACTGTAGAACTGCAATTTGTATCGCCATGATGAAATCCAGCGGATCGTTTTTCTTTCGAACATTGAAAGTTTGATGTCGCTGATGGTTGGGTAGTAGCCATTGATCACCGCTTCAAAATTTTTGATCTTCTCCACCATGTATGGTTTCAACCATGGTGTAAGTGGATTGCGGTGCATGTCAAACTCTTCCCATTGTGGTGATCTCCATTCTTCCAATGTTGTTGGAAATTGAAAACCCAATGCATGCACATCATTCTGCAACTGCGAACCTTCAGTTGGCACAGGTGAATAAACATAGATGATGATCTCGGTGGCTGGATTTATTTTTTTGATCTCATGTATAAACTTCATGTCATCATCAATCTGCCGCATCACTTTTTCTTCTGTGGCTGCGGGCATGCCGAGTATGAATGAATACTCAGGAATGATGTCGAATTTTTTCAGACGTGCTGCAAAACTTTTAAGCATGGCGCTGCTTTGCATTCCGCCTTTATCCATTACTTCGAGCAATTCATCATTACCTGTTTCAGCACCTAGGAAAATCATTTTGCAACCGGCATCGCGCATGAGTGCGAGAGATTCATCACTGAATTTATCAATGGTATCAATTCTTCCTTCGCCCCACCAACTCATTTTTTCTTTTGCAATCAGCTTGCAGAATTCCACCACCCTTTTTTCCGAAACAAAAAAGTTGTTGTCATTAAATTCAATGGCATCGCCGCCGTATTTTTCTTTCAGAAATTTAATTTCATCATAAATTTTCTGAGGTGATTTTGATCTCCACCTTGCTTCGTAGATGGGAACCAATCCGCAGAAGGCGCACTTGAAAGGGCAGCCAACACTGGAATGGTAAGCGATGGTGCGATTCCCAAGAAAAGTTTTTCCCAAATATTTTTTCATCGGATAAAATGCATCTAACTTTTCATAGGGAAGTACAGGCAATTCATCTTGGTCATACAATTCGTCCTTGGGTGTTTTGTACATTTTCCCTTCCTTCAAAAAAATCAAGTTATTGATTTGATCAATCGGCAATCCGCCATCGAGATTATGAAGCAGTTGTGGAAATGCTTTATCGCCTGGCCCATAAACAATATAGTCAACGCAACTTGATTCAATACAAGCTTTAGGATGATTGGAAGGAAAGTAACCACCCCAAATAATTATAACCTCAGGAAAATGTTCACGAACTTTTTTAGTAATGGGAACTGACTGTTTCACTTGCGGACCGGGCATTACAGTAGAAGCAAAATATTTGAACTTAGCTGCGCTTAAATACTTTTCAATTTTCTCCCATGGATCAACTTCCATATTTCCATCCACAATTACCCAATCATATTTTCCTTCTATACTTGCTGCTACTTGCAACACAGAATTAGGAATGCGGGGTTTTGTTTTAAGTGCGCGGGGATTAAAGAGAAGAACTTTATGAGATGACATGGATGAAAATATACGAGAGCAATTTAGCGATTAGTGCGATGCAAACAACTTATTCATTGATCAGTTTGTAGTATTCTTCAATTGTTTGTTGCATGGTAAATGGAACTAAAGCGGTGAAATCAAATTTGTTTTCATGAAGCAAATTTTTTAGAACAATAATCATTTCATTTTTATCGGCACATGCTTTTACTTTTTCTTTATCATCAATTCTTCCAACATCAAAACAAACAACCACCATTCCATTTGCAAGTGCTTCAGTGATTACTGTTGATTGCCCTTCGTAATTTGAAGTATGCAAAAGAATTTTTGCCTGTTGCATTTTTTCAAAAACAACATCACGCTTCAATGCTCCGGTGAATGAAACATTTTGTTCAAGTTGAAAATCACTTTCCTGTTGCTGCAATTTTTTTCTTTCACTTCCCTCACCAATAATTTGGGTTTTTATAAGAGGAAAATCTTTTTGCAGCGCAGCAATAATTTTTATTGCAACATCTGTTTGCTTTAAAGAAATCAATGAACCTACTACTAACAAATCAATATTTCGTGGTTCAGAATTTTGCTTTGGCTGAGATTTAATCCCCATTGGAATAATTGCATCGGCATTTATATTGACAGAAATAAATAATTCATCATCCATCTTTTTGTTGAACACTACCACTTTCATTTTATCCCATCGCAATCTTTTCAAATAATGATTGCTGCTTCTTACATCTTGTCCGGCGGCAATGGCAATGTGTTTAAAAAAATTTTTCGAGGCAAACTTTTGCGCTACATAAGTTGCTTCGGTAAGAAAGTAGGAGATCAAAATTGTTTCAGGTGTATGCCATTTTGAAAGCTGTCTAAATATCTTTCTCCATGTGAGTAAACGAAAAATTCCTTTGGTGTTTTTTCCTCCTGCTGAATAAACTTCTATTCCATTCCACCGATAATATTTCTTTGAAGGCGGGTATTGAAAAGCGATGATCTTTATTTCAACCTCAGGTAAAATTTCTTTCCATCCCAAAACAAAATCCTGCAGTGCAGGAATGCAGGAAGTATCACTTTCATCTGCAGCGAAACCGGGTGTGAGGATGATAATTTTCATTGACTGTGAAAGTACTTAAGAGAAGAATTTGATAAGTTGTTTTATAAGATTCAATTGATTTCTATTTTTAACAAAAAAAATTCCATGAAAAACATTTACCTCTTCCTTGCAATTATCGGATTTATTGCTCCAAATATTTATGTCGCATTTGAATCATTTCAAACAGGGAATATTTTACTCTGGCTCGATCCTGCGGCCACCATCCATGGTATGTTTGGTAATAATATCTCTACTGCTTTTGTTCTTGATTTACTATTTGCAGTGATTGCATTTTTTGTTTTCACTTTCCATGAATCGAAGAAATGCGGGATTAAAAATGTTTGGGTTTATTGGGTTTTAACAATGTTGTTTGGAATGGCAGGAAGCTTACCCCTTTTTCTTTACAAGCGCGAGCTTTCAAAAATGAAATAAGAAGCTGAGACCGAATGCTGTTTTAACTCTCCGCTGATTATTCTCTTCGCGAACAATCATCCCCTCCCTTTTTCAAAGGGAGGGGATGACTTCGAAC
>JAJAYG010000421.1 GCA_026786335.1 Chitinophagales bacterium
GAGTTCGCGCAACTCACTTCATTTTTAATTGAAAGAAAACATTTACCCGAACTCAGTGGTGAGTTAAAGCAAGCTCTTGGTTATTCATTCGGGAAGTAGTTTACTTATGCTGTAACTGATTGCGGATGTGCAAGATTTTCTTTTTCAGCAGATGTATTTTTAGCTAACCTTCTCTGCTCTTTTTTCATTCCATAATTATAAAAGAACTGCACTGCAATAAAGAGAAGTATGAAATAGCTGAACACTGTAATTACTATTGTTTCATTTAACAGGTTAAAGGAATGAATGAGAAATGCGGTGAGTAATGCTGAAAATAACGACCATCCTCCCAACAGATACATTACCTGCGAATCTGATAAACCCGCATAAACAAAATGATGCGAAATGTGATCTTTGCCACCCACAAATGGTGATTTTCCGCGAGCAATGCGGCGAATAAAAACTGTAACGGTATCAAGGATGGGAATTGAAAAAGCAATGAGCGGAATAATAATTTGTTTCAATTGAAATGCCGGCCCTGCTGCTTCATGGTATTTCCAAAGAACAGGAATCGTGATGGCAGCAATGAACGCCCCCAAAAACTGACTGCCGGTATCACCCATGTAAATTCTGGCGGGGTGCCAGTTGAAATAAAGAAAACCAATAAGCGCGCCGCTAACTCCAAGCAGCATTACGGTTTTTAAGGAGAAAATATTTCCTTCAACATAAAGCACCAATACGCAAGCAATTAAAATTGTAAGTGAAACCAATCCGCTAATGCCATCCATGTTATCAAGCATATTGATGGAGTTCATAATACCAATTACCCACACGAGTGTGAATGCAATATCAATAGATTGATTGCCGGTTAAATGAATGATGGTGTTGGTACCAACCAATAAAACTCCGCAGAGCAATTGGCCAAAAAATTTAAGAACAGGAATGGTGTTGTATGCATCATCTGCAAGCCCAAGAATAAATCCTGTATTTACTGCTGCGATAATTCCAAAAAGAAATTTATTATCTGCGCTCTCACCGGTAAATGAATACAAACCATGCAGTGAAATTCCGAGAAGAAATAATATGTAAAATGAAAAGCCGCCAACAGATGGTTTAACCGATGGCGACCACCTGATGTTGTGGCGGTGTTGTACTTCACGGTTTCCAAGTGTTCTTGAAAATTTCAACAACAAGCCATTTATAAGAAATGAAAACACTACTGAAAGAATAAGAAAAAATAACAGTGCTAAAGGGATAAGAAGCGTATTCTCCATTGACAATTTATTTTAAAAGATCGACCTCACAATTCCTACAACTTTTTCAATAAAAGTTTTTTTCTTCTTTGCATCATCAGTGTAATAATCATACCCATATTGCCGGTAGCCATAACTTGTATAACCGTAACCATATCCATATCCGTATCCATATCCGTAATTATAAGAATAAATTGATGCACCCTCTCCCATATCATTTAATACAATTGAAAGGTGTTTAACTTTATGATCATGCACCAGGTGATTGATGTTATTTAAGAAATTTCTGCTTGAATAATCTGCTCTTATAAGATAGATAGAAACATCTGCTTTCTTAATTAATGCAAGTGCATCGGTAACAATGCCAACAGGAGGAGTATCAATAACAATCACATCATAAATTTCTTTGAGTTGATTTATAAATTCTTCTGTTTTGGGTGAGCCTAAAAATTCTGCAGGATTGGGAGGCAACGGACCTGATGTTATAAAATCAAGATTTTCCCACTCGGAATGCCTGATGCATTCTTCAAACTTATACTTGCCAATGAGTATGGTGCTTACGCCTTTATGATTATCAGAATTGAATGCTTTATGCAATTGTGGTTTTCTTAAATCGAAATCAAGTAAAATAACTTTCTTGCCTCCTACTGCCATTATGCCTGCCATGTTTACTGCAATAAAAGTTTTCCCTTCACCCGCAACAGTTGAAGTAACTGCAAGCAGTTGTGGTTTTTTATCAGGAGAAATGTAATCAAGGTTAGTCCTCATTGAACGAAAGCACTCAGAGATTACCGACTTGGGACTTTTATTTACTACCAACTGCGACACATCCATTGTTTGCTGGTACTTGGGAATTACACCGAGTATAGATGCATCGCAATACCTTGTAATTTCTGTAACAGAAAGAATTTTATGGTGCATCATATAACGTATAATCACGAGTATCATGCAACCAATTAATCCGAAAACGATACCAAGCAATTTGATCAAAGGGCTGTTAGGGAAAACAGGCAGCGTAGGTGTATCTGCTTTTCTTAATACTGTGTAATCAGAAACGAAACCAGCTTTGGTTATGCTGAAGGCAGATTTTTTATCCAGCAACAGTAAAAAATATTTTTGCTTTAAATCACTCAATCTTGTAAGCCGCAAAAATTCAGATTGAATATTTGGAACTGTTGAAAATTGATTGATGTATTTATTCATTTCGGCATTCGCCTCATCAATTTTATCCTCTGCTTTTTGTTGAAGGTTAACAATGTTAGTATAGATATTATGCTTCATGTCGGCAACCTGGCTGCTTAAGTTTATTACTTGCGGGTTATTGGGTGAAAGCCTTATCAATAGTTCACGTAACTGAGAATTTATATGATCAAGTGATTGAATATTTTCATTTAAGCCGGTGTATTGCTGATCAATAATTCCATACAGCAACCTCGACGAATCTTTATACAACAAAAAATAACGTCGATAATATTCAAGTGTATTGTATTGTAAGGTAAGGTCTGCCTGTTTTGTTCTTGCTTCTTTCAATTGCTTGTTCAATTCTTCCTCCATCGAAGTAATGGCAATTCCATTTTCCAATTTGAAATTGGTCATTTGATCCTGATATTCTTTAAGATCATTACTGATGCTGTCAACCTGGGCTTCAATAAACTGGAGAATGAGTGTTGCACTCTCTGTTTTCTTTTCCTTATCATATTCAATAAACTTATCGCAAACCACATTCACAATATCAGCAGCCTTCTGTGGCTTTTGATCGCGCATAATCATTCCCAAAGTTGGAGCCGATGGTGCAATCTGTAATCCGTTTCTTAACTTATTATAGAGTGTAGTTCGGTTAAAAATAACAAAGAAAAACTCTGATGCTGTTGCGGCACCAGGGTTCTTGTTGTAAAACGCCTTATCGAGCGAAGCAGTAAATTGAATGGCTCCGTTGTTGTATTTTTTTTCAAACGCATAGGTCTTCCATTCATCTTTTCCCTTTGATGAAATGTTAAGCTGAAATTTTTGATTGTTAAGAATTTTGAATTGAATAGGATAATCATAGTAAACATCATTCACCACCGTAGCATGAATAGTGAATGGATTGTTTCGGTAAAGTTCTTCATTAAGGATATTGCCCGATCTATAATATACAATCTGAAGATTCAATGAATCGATAACCCGATCCATGATCACATTCGATTTCATAATTTGAATATCTTTCTCAATATCAAGATTTGTATTCTTTGCCTGAAATAAACTGTTTTGAATATCCAATGCCATTGCTGTGTTAATGGTTTTAACAATCAAAGAAGCATTGACTTCATAAGTAGGTGGGGTATACCGCAGGTAAACAAGAGAGGCAGAAATCGTAATGAGCATAATCACAATGCACCACACAAGACTCTTGCGTATCATTATCATCAGCAGTGCCGGGTTAAAATCTTCACCCAGCAATCGCTGCATCGGACTCAGTATTGTTTTCTTTTCTGCCATTATTTCGAGATCGTGTAGATAGTAGTGTAAAGCAATAGAAGTGTTGAAATAAAAGAAAGTATTGGCAGAACCTGATAAACTACATCGCCTGATGTTATTCTTGATTCAATATATACCACATCATTTGCAATCATGGTTAGGTTTGCCTTTTGCATTCCCTCAATAGTTGAAAGATCAATGTTAAATACGGATGGGTTTTTTAGATCGCCTCTTAATACCCGAATTTTATAAGCTTTACCACTGCGTGGTATTCCTTCAGCGTCACTTAAGATTTGAAGTAAATTCGTGTTCTCTCGCGTAAGCGTAATGGTTTTTGCAGAACCTCTTCCTAAAAAAACATAAACATTTCTGTTTGTTACTTCCACTCTTATAAAAGGATTTACAAAATAGTAAGTGTACTTTTCTGAAAGCAATTTTTCGACTTGCCCAATTGTTAACCCATAAACATAAACCGAGTCAAGCATTGGCAGAAATATGTAGCCGCTTTCTTTAACCACATACTTCAATGCAGAGAAGGCGTTATTGTCTTTGGTTATCACATCAACCAATTCGTAACCATTGTTTGAGAAAACGCCTACAGAAAGTATATCTCCGTTTCTGATAACATATTCTTTCGGGGTGCGCATGGTATCTGCTTGCGTAAGCTTTTCCTCATCTATTTTAAATAACCGATCGGGATAATAAACCTTACATGATGCCAGAAAGATGAGGAAGAATAAAAAAAGAAAATTGCGTTTCAAACTATGTGTTTTTAGTTTCTTGTTTTGCTCTGAATATTTTGGTTCCAAAAACAAATCCTGAAAACAAAATCTGGGGCTCGGTAAAAGTAAAGAAATAAGATTTTCCTCCACTATTGTAGCAAGCGATTGTAAAGCGAGTTCATATCAAGCATAAGTCTTTGGTAACTGTACTTTAGCTGCGCATCGGAATTTGTGCCATTACCCATTGCATTTCTAAGCTCAATATTTTCTATAAGCAGGTTCAATGCATTTGTAAATGCTACAAGGTCATTGCTTGAAACAATTAATCCATTTTTACCTTCTTCTATCAAATCACTTACGCCTCCAACTCTTGTACTAACAATTGGTTTGTTTGCCGCAAGTGCTTCAATAATACTAACCGGTGTACCTTCATTTAATGAAGTTAGTGCAACAACATCGCTGCCTGCATATACTTCATCCACATCTTTTAACCATGAGGTAAAAGTGATTGTTGCTTTTTTAGGTTGGGTAATGA
>JAJAYG010000422.1 GCA_026786335.1 Chitinophagales bacterium
ATCCTGATCGGGTTGTTGAGGTAACAAAATATTTTGCGAGTATTGAATTGAAAAGAAACAAGCGGGAGTTTGTTACACATACCGGCTACTTCGCCGGCAAACGGCTTACAGTAATTTCTACCGGTATAGGAACCGATAACATTGACATTGTGCTCACTGAATTAGATGCACTTGTAAATATTGATTTGGTGAGAAGGGAAAAGAAAAATGAGCTAAAGAAATTAAAGATCATCCGCATCGGAACTTCAGGTTCATTGCAAAAAGAAATTGAAGTTGATTCATTTGTTGCTTCGGAGTTTGCAATTGGTATTGATAACTTGATGAATTTTTATGAAATGAAAAATTCGGGCGATGAAAGAAAAATTCTACATGCATTTGTGAAGCATGTGCAGCAAAATCAAATTGGATTTATTCCCTACATCACAACGGCAGCTCCGAATCTTTTATCAGTTTTCAATAAAGATTTTGTGAAAGGAATAACTGTTACCTGCCCCGGTTTTTATGGGCCGCAGGGAAGAATATTGCGTGCTCCACTCGCCTATCCGCATCTTATTGATTTGCTTACTTCATTTCAATTTGAAAATTATCAGCTTACTAATTTCGAAATGGAAACAGCAGGTATTTATGGCATGGCAAATATTTTAGGGCACGAAGCAATTTCCTTAAACGCAATTGTTGCAAACAGAGTAGAGAATACATTTAGCCCTAATGGAGAATTGGCGGTTGATAATTTAATTCGTTTGGCTTTGGAAAGAATTGCGGAGATGGGGAATTAAGGGCAGGTTTAAAAATTGATCTCTCTTATTTTCCTCACCCTTTATCCCTCTCTTCCTCATCTGCCTTCGGCATCTTCTCCAAAGGAGAAGAATATTGGAAGTAGAATATTTTAGGAGAGGGGACGGACAATTTTTAAATATGCCCATAATTTGATGGCTACCAAATTTTATTCAGCATCAAATAATTCTGCACATAATCTTTCACTCCTTCTTCGAGTGAATAAAGCTTTTTGCTGAAACCAATGGATCTCAACTTTTCCATTTTTGCCTCGGTAAAATATTGATACCAATTTCTTATGTCTTCAGGAATATCAATGAAATCAATTTTGGGTTCAAGACTCATTGCAGCAAATGTTGCATTCGCTAAATCTGAAAATGACCTTGCTGTACCTGAACCAAGATTATAAATGCCTGAATGTTTTTGTTCCTTCATCAACCAAAGCATTACATCAACCACATCTTTTACATAGATAAAATCGCGCAATTGCTTCCCGTTTTCGTATTCAGGTTTGTGTGAACGAAAAAGTTTTAATGTTCCGCTTTCTTGAATCTGATTGTAACCATGCATTACCACAGAAGCCATTCTGCCTTTGTGAAATTCATTGGGGCCAAAGACGTTGAAGAATTTTAAACCGCACCAAAATGGCGGGGAGCCATGTATGTCATCCTGAGTTTGTCGAAGGACCCAATTATCAAAATCATTTTTCGATTTGCCATAAGGATTTAGCGGTTTCAATTTTGAAATCAGTTTTTGATCATCATCATATCCAAACTCTCCTGCTCCGTACGTTGCAGCAGATGAAGCGTAGATGAGTGGCGTGTTGTATTTAACACAACGCTTCCAGATTTCCTGTGAGTAATTTACATTGAGGTTGTTAAAAATATTTTCATCAGGTTCAGTTGTATCTGTTCTTGCACCAAGATGAAATACGATATCAACAGATTCATGCTGCAGGTCCCACCACGCTAAGAATTCATTTCGGTCAATGGTATTTAAAAATCTTTTACTCTCGTAGTTTCTTCTTTTCTTTTCAAAAGAAAAATCATCAACGAGCATGAGGTGATAATTTTTTTCTTCATTGAGTCTTGCTATCAAACAACTTCCAATAAATCCTGCGGCTCCTGTGATTACGATCATGCTTTAAAAAATAGTTTCTGTTGTTTACTTGTTTCTATTGTTTCTGGCTCACTTCACCCGCTGCGGCTTTGGTTTGTTCGGTGCGCTTAAATTTGTTGCCTTTGTATTCAGATTGTTTGAGGTAAGTTATAAAGTTTGCAATTTTTTTTCCAAAGCTCTTTGTACTCATATTTCAATTCACTCATTTCACTTTGCGAAACATATTTATAATCAAAAGCACGAACAAGTTGGCTTCTAACTTCACCAGCCGATCCTTTGGAGAATGAAAGATAATTTATGAATTCTTTGTTGCCATCGCGCTCAAATCCTTCTGCAATATTATCCATTACCGAACCTGAAGATCGTCGAATTTGATCTTTAAGTGAATAATCTTTTGAAAATAAATGGTATAGAGTTAGACTGAAAATTCTCTTATTGAGTTCTCTGGCCATTTGCCATGTTTGCAAGTCTTCAAAATCTTTTATCGTTGCCATTGGTGATATATTTTCAATGTTAAGAAACCAGAAACCATAGGAACAACAGAAACAAAAGAAACAAAAGAAACTATAGAAACCATAGAAACAACAGAAACCAAAACTCAAACGTTAAACAAAAAGTGCATTACATCCCCATCCTTCACCACATATTCTTTCCCTTCCAATCTTAATTTACCTACGGCTCGGCATGCTGCTTCACTTCTCAATGTTATATAATCATTGTAAGAAATTACTTCGGCACGAATAAAACCTTTTTCAAAATCAGTATGAATTACTCCGGCCGCTTGTGGTGCCGTCATCCCCTTATGAATGGTCCATGACCGAACTTCCTGAACACCGGCTGTGAAATAAGTTGCCAGATTCAGCAAGTGATAAGCACCGTGAATTAATTTATTTACACCTGGCTCATTCAAACCCAAATCATTGAGAAATGAAAGACGGTCATCATAAGATTCGAGTAAAGCAATTTCTGCTTCAATAGCGGCAGAGATAATCATCACCTCGGCGTTCTCATCTTTTACTGCTTCATTAAGTGCGTCAACATATTTATTTCCATTGATGGCAGATTTTTCATCAACGTTGCACGCATACAAAACAGGTTTTTCAGTTAACAGAAAAATATCTGCAGCAAATTTTCTGTCTTCATTACTCACGGGAGCCGAGCGTGCAGATTTACCACTCATCAAATGAGCCTTGTAAATTTCCAAAACCTCTAATCCACGTTTCGCTTCTTTGTCAGCAGTTTTTATCAATTTCCCCAGCCGTGAAATTTTCTTCTCTACACTTTCCAAATCTGTTAACTGCAATTCGGTATCAATAATTTCTTTATCGCGAACTGGGTTCACACTTCCATCAACATGTATCACATTATCATCATCAAAGCAACGTATTACATGAATGATTGCATCGGTATTTCTAATGTTACCTAAGAATTGATTCCCCAATCCTTCACCTTTGCTGGCGCCCTTGACTAACCCTGCGATGTCAACTATTTCTACAACTGCCGGCGTAATCTTTATTGGGTTTACAATCTTCGACAATTCATTGAGCCGTTCATCGGGCACAGTGATTACACCCACGTTTGGCTCAATCGTACAAAAAGGAAAATTCGCTGCCTGTGCTTTCGCATTTGAAAGTGCATTAAACAAAGTTGATTTTCCAACATTCGGCAAGCCGACAATTCCACATTGTAGTCCCATAGTAATTTTTAAAAGCGCGCAAAAATAAAAAAGACCTCCAAAGAGGTCTTATATTTCTTGTAAAGAAAATTTTTCACCATTTCAAATCATCATCATTTACATCGGCACCCGGGTTTCCTTCTACTTTAATTTCTTCCGCCTTCGGTGCTTCGGTAATTGATGATTCAACATGATCAGTAATC
>JAJAYG010000423.1 GCA_026786335.1 Chitinophagales bacterium
AGATAACACCATCATCTTTGAAAGCTAAATGAATACCTACTTTAGATTACTTGCATTTTCAAAACCATATTCGCGCTACCTGCCTGAGTACATTACGATCGCATTGCTTAGTGTGATTTTCGGCACTGCAAATTTTTCATTGCTTATTCCACTGCTCAATGTTTTATTCGGCACGGTTCCGCCGCCTTCAAATATCTCATTGCCTGAATTTCATTTCTCTATTCAGTACTTTATTGATGTTTTCAATTATTGGTTTCATTATGTTTTAGATATGAAAGGAAAAGCGGGAGCGCTCGCATTTGTTGTAATTATTATTCTCATTTGTGTTTTTCTTTCCAACATGTTTCGTTACTGGTCGCAGCGAATTCTTTCGCGCATGCGTTCAACGTTGATTCAAAACATAAGAAGAGCGGTGTATGAAAAGTTTTTAGTACTGCATCCCGGTTTTTTTCAAAAGCAGAAAAAAGGTGATTTGCTCTCTGTAATTTCGAATGATGTGCAGGAAGTAGAGAATTCAGTTGTTACTACTATTCAGGTAATTTTCAGAGACCCGGTAACCATTGTCGCCTATTTTATTTTGTTGTTTGTAATCTCTGCAAAGCTCACAATCTTCACTCTTGTGCTAATACCTATTGGCGGGTTTTTAATCGGTAGCATTTCAAAATCACTGCGTAAACATTCAACAACCAGTCAATCTTTGCTTGGCAGAATTCTTTCTATTGCCGAAGAAACAATTGGCGGCGCAAAAATTATTCGGGGGTTTAATGCCGAGAATTTTTTGAGGAAAAGGTTTGATGATGAAAATGATCATGCACGGAAAATTTCAAAGTCGATTCAAAATCTTCGCGAGCTCGCTTCACCTCTTTCCGAAACCATTGCTGTTGCCATTGTGGCGTGTGTAATGATCTATGGTGGCACGTTAGTGCTCAATGAAAATTCAAGTTTAACTGCCAGTCAGTTCATCGCTTATATCGCATTGTATTCGCAAATTCTTCCGCCCGCAAAAAATATTGCATCGGCATTTGCAAGTGTGCAGCGGGGGTTGGCAGCAGGTGAAAGAATACTTTTAATAACCGATGCTCCCATTGATATTATTAATTCTAAAAATGCAACGACCAATTCTTCCTTCACAAAAAATATTGAGTACCGCAATGTTTCATTTGGGTATGAAAATTTTCCTGATGAAAAAAAAGAAGGGCGAATGGCATTGAACAACATCAACACAATTATTGAGAAAGGAAAAGTGATTGCGCTGGTTGGCCCATCGGGTTCGGGCAAAACAACTTTTGCCGATTTGCTCCCGCGATTTTATGATCCTTCGCAAGGTTCTATTTTGATTGATGGAAATGATATTCGCAATTACACACTCCATGATCTGCGAAAACTCATGGGCATTGTTACGCAGGAACCAATTTTATTTAATGATACTGTTTTCAACAACATCGCTCTTGGTATTCCCGATGCAAAAGAAGAAGATGTAATGGATGCTGCACGAGTTGCGAATGCGCACGATTTTATTTCACGCATGGAAAACGGTTACCAAAGCATCATCGGTGATCGCGGAAATAAATTAAGCGGCGGAGAAAAACAGCGCCTCACCATTGCAAGAGCCGTATTAAAGAATCCGCCGATATTAATTTTAGATGAAGCTACTTCATCGCTCGATACAGAATCGGAAAGATTAGTGCAGGAAGCATTGTATAATTTAATGAAGAACAGAACCAGCATTGTGATTGCGCATCGCCTCTCCACCATTCAAAATGCAGATGAAATTCTGGTGATGCGAAAAGGAGAAATTGCTGAGCGCGGCACACATGCGCAATTGATTGCAAGTTCGGGTTTGTATAAGCGGCTGGTGGATTTGCAGATGATTTAGATTTGTTGTAACAAAGAATTTCTAATTTTAAAAATAATTTTGAACCATGACAGATACTAAAATCAAAGAACAACTTCATAAAAAAATTGAAGGATTAGATGCAACCCAACTCACTGAAGTTTATGGTTTAATTGAAAATTATTTTCAAGACAACGTATTGAGTGAGGAATGGGATAATCTTTCTGTTGAAATAAAATTACAGATTGATAGCGGAATAAATGAATTGGATAAAGGAAAAGGAATTCCACATGAAATGGTGATGAAGGAAATCAAAAGTAAATATGGAATCAGAGAGAATTGAGATTGAAAATTCAGGTTTGCATATACTCCTTATGGATTTGCAGATGCTTTGATTTGAATTTTAAATTGCCAATTAATTTTTTTCTTATTCACGAATTTTACAGGAAATAAAAATTATTTTCAATCAGCTTAAAGCCGGTTTGCAGATAGAGGCAATTGCCAATCTCATTTGTTTTTTCTGTCTCCAGCATTACGCCGCCTGCATTGGTTTCATTTGCGAGTTGACCACAACGTTCGATCAGCAACTTTGAAATTCCTTTCCCTCTGTGCTCAACACTCACAAACAAATCGTTGAGCAGCCACAAGCGTTTCATTCTTGTTGAAGAAAAGATCGGATACAATTGCACGAAGCCGGCGAGCATTTCATTTTTATCATCTTGCCTTTCGGCAGACAGGCTTACAAAAATTATTGATTCACGATTATTAATTCTTTCCCCAAGAAAAATTTTTGCTGCTTCAACATCAGTTGCTTTGCGATAAAACATTCTGTAAGCATTGAATAATTCTGCTAACTGATCGAGGTCTCAACTTTTGCTTCGCGCATGATCATGCAATTGCTTTGGGTTTCTTCATCCAAACCAAAGCTGAAACTGCAGAAACAATTGCGCCCCAAATAAAGGTGAATGCAAACAGGGTAACGTATGAAAGCGGTGAACCACCATAGGCAAAGTCAAGCACTTTCATTTTGGCATCGATCAAATCATCAGTTGCTCCTTGCAATTGCATTTGCTGCATATAAAATTCTTTGAATGAAGTGCAGAAATCAGGGTTCACATATTGGTTATAAAGAATTATTTCAAATGTAAAACCTGCAGCATAGATGAGGCTCATGATGGCGCCCACACGAAATCCTTCCATCCAGGTGAGCGTGTGCCCATGACTTCTTCTCTCATAGTAAATGACTATAAAAATGACAACGGAAAAAATAATGATTGGCAGGTAGTTGGTGTATTGCCCTATGTTGTGTCTGGTTGATTTTAGCCCCAGAAAGTGTTCAATAAAAATCCAGATAACAGAAAATCCAAGAGCAATGAGTGCGAATTTGTTTGCGGGCCGTTTCATTTAATGTGTTTTTAGAAATTGTTTGTATTTAAAATTAATTTTGGGAATGCTAAGATGAAGAAGTTCGGTGAAAATCGGAAGAACTTTTTTTGGGAAGAGAAAATAATTTTATAACGCTCTTTCAGACATGCAAGGTAATTTTACTTCTCAATTAATTTTACCGAATGTACTTACCCAAAATTAATCGCATTGAAGATTTGCCTGCAATTGAAGATTTTATTGAAAAAAACAGTTTTGCAATACTCATTAATGAGGTAAAGGAAAACCCCTGGGCTACCCACTTACCACTTGAACTGGAAGTTAATGAAGCGGGAGAAAAAGTTTTATGGGGTCATCTTTCAAAAGCAAACCCGCAATGGAAAAGTTTTGGAAAAGAAGAACAGGTGCTTGCAATTTTTCAGGGGCCGCACACGTACATTTCTTCATCGTGGTATAATCATGTAAATGTTCCTACCTGGAATTACATTGCTGTGCACGTGTACGGGAAAATAAAATTGATGAATGATGAGCAGGTGTATGAGCATTTGAAAAGATTGGTAAATAAGTATGAAGCAATTTCTGAAAACCCGGTGAGTGTTGAAACCATGCCGCCTGAATTTGTAAGAAAAGAAATGAAAGGAGTAGTGGGTTTTGAAATTGCCATAGAGAAAATAGAAGGCAAATGGAAGCTGAGCCAAAACCGTGACGATGAAAACTACCGCAACATTATTCTCGAACTGGAGAAATTAAATAATGTCAATGCTGCTTTGATTGCTGAAGAAATGAAGAAGATGAGGAACGTTTGAATTGCATGGATTCTTCTTGCGTACCTTGCATAAAAATTCTCTTCAATGAAATCTTACAATACAGTAACTGAAGCAGTGAATGATCTTCAACTGCGTGGCTATACAATTAATTTTAACCTTAAGCCCGATTGCGTAGAAAGTGCTGAGAAACATATTTCAATTCATCCGCAGGATTTTGAGATTGATGAAATTTACCGCTTTGAAGGTAATAGCGATCCCGGTGATGAAAGTATTGTATATGCTATCTCATCAGTTAAAGAAAATTTAAAAGGAATTCTTGTGAATGCATTCGGAACTTATGCAGAAACATTTTCATCAGAATTAATTGCAAAGCTGAGCAGTCAAATAAAGTAACAGGGTTGCATTCTTTTCTTTAAACAAAATCTTCCGGGAGTTGTTAATTTTTCAATGAATATATTTTGGTTTCGCCGCGATCTGCGGCTCGGTGATAATGCCGGTTTGTTTCATGCATTGAAAGAAGGCAAACACGTAATACCACTTTTTATTTTCGATTCAAATATTCTTGACGACCTCGAAGATAAAAATGACCGACGTGTAAATTTTATTCATCACTCGCTCTTGGAATTGAATAAGCAACTGATTGCTCTGGGAAGTTCTTTATTGGTGAAGCACGGGAAACCCCTAAGGGTTTTTAAAGAACTGGTGAATGAATTAACAATTCAAGAAGTATTTGCCAATCACGATCACGAACCTTATGCAGTGCAGCGAGATGAAGAGGTGAAGGGGTTTCTTCAATCGAAAAACATTTCATTTCAAACTTTTAAAGATCATTTGATTTTTGAAAGAAAAGAAGTGATGAAAGATGATGGAACTCCCTATACAGTTTTTACCCCCTACAGTAAAAAGTGGAAAGCAGCATTGAATGATGTGCATCTTAAAAGTTTTGAAACCGAAAAATATTTTCATCATTTTCATAAATCAACAACTTTTAAAGTTCCATCGCTTGCAGCAATTGGTTTTAATAAAACTGATCTTGAAATTCCTGTGACAATAATTTCTGATGAACTCATTCGCAACTATGGAAACACCAGAGATTTCCCTGCTATATCCGGCACATCACGATTGAGTGTTCATTTGCGGTTTGGTACCATGAGCATTCGAAAACTGGCAAGCCGTGCAAAATTGTTGAGTGAGAAATATTTTAATGAACTCATTTGGCGCGAATTCTATTCGCAGATACTTTGGAATTTTCCAAGGGTGATTACGCAATCTTTTCGCCCCGAATACGATCGCATCAAATGGCGTAACAATGAAAATGATTTTGAAGCATGGTGCAATGGAAAAACAGGTTTCCCCATTGTAGATGCAGGCATGCGTGAGTTGAATGCAACAGGTTATATGCACAATCGCGTGCGCATGATTACTGCGGGTTTCCTTACCAAAGATTTACTAATTGATTGGAGATGGGGTGAAGCTTACTTCGCAAAAAAATTATTTGATTTCGAACTTGCATCAAACAATGGTGGCTGGCAATGGGCTGCCTCAAGCGGTGTTGATGCTGCTCCATATTTCCGCATCTTTAATCCAACGTCGCAGGCGTTAAGATTTGATGGTGAAATGAAGTACATCCGCAAATGGATTCCCGAACTTGATTCTTTCGAATATCCTCAACCAATTGTTGATCATGCAATGGCGCGCGATCGTGCGCTTATGGTTTATAAAGAAGGGATACGAAGGGATGTTCCGTAAAAAAAAATTCTGCAAGTTGCCAATGGCGGCTATGCCGATGGCGATGCAGCTAATGCGCAGTTTAATACACTCACCTAAGTTTTTGCAGATCACGATGGCAATGTTTACGTGGGCGATACTTACAACAACATCATTCGCAAAGTGAACAATGGGTAACAACTGTTGCAGGCAACGGAAC
>JAJAYG010000424.1 GCA_026786335.1 Chitinophagales bacterium
GTAGAGAACGTGGCGGAGTTGATTAAAAATTAATGTGATCGATTAATTTTATTTTGATAACCACAACTTGTAAATCGAATTTCATAGATTTACATCATGCAACTAATCGAAGAAATCCTCAAGTTAAATACAGCAGATAAAATTTTGCTGATAGAGAAAGTTTGGGATCGCATAAGTCCTGAAAAGAAACCTGTTCCCGAAACTCATTTAATTGAAACACGAAGGGGAATCGAAGCAATCAAAAATGGTGAAGTCTCGCTTTCAAGTTGGGAAGAAGTAAGAAACAGAATTCATTCTCAACTATGAATTATCGGTTGAGCATCTCTGGTTATGCAGCACTGGATCTGCTTGATGCAATGGTTTGGTATGGTGAACAGCAGGAGGGTTTAAGCAATGATTTTGAAATGGTAATTATCGAAGCGCTTAATAAAAATTGCTGCAAATCCAATCGGGTTTTAGGTTAGATATGATGAGGTTAGAATTTTATTTACAAAACACTTTCCTTTTGAAAAGCACATAAAGAATTCTTAAAGTTTATTTTTTCAGAAATCTCCATACATGAAATACAAAATTCTACTTCTTGCAATTTCATTCTGCGGAATATTTGCAAACACATTTGCACAGAACACCTGG
Source organism: Chitinophagales bacterium (assembly GCA_026786335.1). GTDB lineage: Bacteria > Bacteroidota > Bacteroidia > Chitinophagales > UBA10324 > JAJAYG01. The sequence goes on from JAJAYG010000424.1 coordinate 634, forward strand.
TTGCAAAAAGCAAGTGTTGGAACAGCGGGCAGAATGGGTGCAGTTGCATTTTCTGTGGGAGGAAAAGGCTACATGGGAACCGGCGGAGATTTTCTTTCTATCTACTACAAAGATTTTTGGGAATACGATCCTATACTCAACACGTGGACACAAAAAGCAGATTTCCCAGGCACAGCAAGATACCGGTCACTTGGTATGGCAACTTCAACCAAAGGATATTTAGGTACCGGTTACAATGGTACCGATTCCAAAGATTTGTATGAGTATGATCCTGTTTTAAACACATGGACTGCCAAAGCAAACTTGGGGCCCATAGGAAGATTTGGTGCGGTAAGTTTTGTGATAGGAGGTAAAATTTATGCAGGCACAGGAATAAAAAGCGGTGCCTATGCAAAAGATTTTTGGGAATACAATACGGGTAATGATACATGGACACAGCAAGCAGATTTTGGCGGCGAGGCAAAAATTTATGCAACCGGTTTTTCTATTGGAGCAAATGGATATCTGGGAACAGGAGTTGAATTCACTAACATTGGTTTCGGCACTACAGATTTTTGGCTTTATGATACCACATTGAATTCCTGGTTTCAAAAAGCAGATTTCCCGGGTACAAAAAGAAGTGAAGCGGTTGGATTGTCAATTGGCGACTATGGTTTAATGGGAACTGGTACCAGCAATTGGGGCATAGGAGCTTTGAAGGATTTCTGGAAGTATGATCCAACAACTGATACGTGGACAGCACTCGCAAATTATCCGGGCGGCGCAGTTGAGGAAGCAACCGGTTTTGTAATCAATTGCAAAGCTTATGTTGGAACAGGATTTAACAACGATAATACAGGTACGCTTAAAAAAACATTTTATGAATACACTCCCGATTTTTCATGCAGCGGTGCACTTCCCCAATCTATCTTACAAGCAAGCGATACTGTTTTTTGCGGGCAGGAATGCTTAAGCTTTTTTGATAACTCTTTGAATGCACCAACTGGTTGGCAATGGTTTTTCCCTGGCGCAACACCCGATAATTCTTCACTTCAAAATCCAACAGGTATTTGCTATTCAACTCCGGGTGAATATGATGTTACACTCATCACAAGCAATGCATTCGGAAATGATACGCTTGTGCTTGTTAATTACATCACTGTGTATGCTGCGCCATCTCAACCATCCATTACACAATCAAATGATACACTCACTTGTTCAGCTGCAGATAATTACCAATGGTTTCTCGATGGAAATATTATTCCGGGAGCAACAGATCAGGAATACATAATGATTCAAACAGGAACTTACATTGTAGAAGTAAGCGATTCAAACGGATGCACAGCATCAGATACTTTGATTGTAACACAACTCACTTTCCCTAATTTTTCTGCAGCCGATCAATCACTCTGTCAAAAATTTTGTACCGATTTTTTTGATCAGTCAACCAATGATCCAACAAGCTGGCAATGGATTTTTGAAGGAGGAAGCCCATCTACTTCAACACTTCAGAATCCAACAAATATTTGTTACAACAGCATAGGAGTTTATGATGTAACACTTATTACCACCAGTGCGAATGGAAAGGACACGCTGCTACTTTCAAATTATATAACTGTAAATGCTACGCCACCATTCCCTACAATTACACAGAATGGATACGTTCTCACATCGAGTGCCGCTACTACTTATCAATGGCAATTAAACTCAAATGATCTTGCAGGTGCAACTGATCAATCTTATACGGTATTGCAAACAGGAACATATACTGTTATTATTTCAGATAGCAATGGTTGCAAAAATTCTGCAAGCACTTATGTGCTCATCACCGGCATTGATGCATTGAATGGAAATTTAAATTTCAGTATTACTCCCAATCCATCAAATGGTTCATTTACAATTGAAATGAATTTTGGAAATGAAATTGAGTCGCTTGAAATTGAAATTGTAAATGCTTTAGGGCAATTGATTTATTCTTCAAAAGATTTTACTTCGACACAAAATAATTTTCCTTCCTTTAAAAAGGAAATTCAACTCATTGATGTTGCCGATGGAATTTATTTTATCACATTGCGTTCTGATAAAATTTCTTTGCAGAAAAAATTAGTGATTGTAAAGAATTAAGCAGTGAAATAAATTGCTCTTTCAATAAAGCATTTTAGTATTAAAATTGCTTTTTCAATAAAGCAGTCCAAAAAGCCACAGTGGAATCTTGTTGTTAATTCCTTTTTCTATTTCATCACTCACCACAAAAGAGTTTCTGATATTTTTTACCTGATGAGCAGTTTTATTTTTCCCGCTCACCTCAAATGTATACTTACCATCTACCATAAAATCACCGTCATGCGGCACGGTTAACTTGTGCATTACAGAAAGTTGATTGGCAAAAAATGTTTCGCGTAGTGTTCCCGCATTGGTGTTTTCACCTGCCAGTGCAAAAGCAAGGTTTGTATTGTAGAGATAAAGTTTTTCGGGCTTTTGCATAGAGCCAATGCCAATGCCCGAAGCATGCAATGCCCTCAACACTTTGCCACGTTCAAGCAAATCAAAATACCTGATGATGGTGTTTCGGGTAATGCCGGTGCGATCACTCAGCTTCATCACATTAGGTTTAAAAGGAACATTGGCAGCAATCACAAAAAGCAACTGTTTCATTTTTCTAAAATTGCCTGCATCAAATCCTTCATACAAGGCCATGTCATTTTCAATCGTGAGCTGTATGGTTTCATCCAAACGCTGCCAGTAATTATCCTCATCTTCAAACACAAACGGATACGCACCCTTTTTTATATAGAAAGGAAAATGTTCGTAGGGTTTCATCTTTCTGCTCAACTGCCTGGCAATTTCTTCGTGGTTTTTAAGAAGGTCGGGCAGTTTAACAGCATCAATAGAAATTACTTTTTTGAAATCAAGAAATTCTCTGAACGATAATCCTTCGAGATAAAAAAACAGCGCGCGCCTGCTCAGGTCTCCTTTTTGTTTTGCTAACTGCAGCAACGAAGAGCCGGTAAAATAAATTTTAAGATCTTTAAAATCATCATAAAGGTTTTTAATCTCCTGCGACCAATCGGGATATTTATGAACTTCATCCAGGTACAATGCTTTGCCGCCGCCGCGCCTGAATGTGGTAGCCAGATTATAGAGCCGGTTATCACTAAAGTAAATATCATCTAGCGATACATAAAGTCCCTTCGATGATTTGCCATAAGTTTCTTTCAGGTGCTGAAGCAACAGGGTGGTTTTGCCGGTTCCTCTTCCGCCGAGTATCCCAATCAACCGTTGATTCCATGGGATTTGTGTATAGAGGTATCGCTTCTTCTCGAGTGAAACTTCACTCACTTTATCTTTTGATTTAATCTGCAGGTAATCCATAGTGCTTAATTGTGAAAGCAAAGGTAAACAATTATTGCTCTTTAGATAAAGCAATTTAATAACTTGATTGCTTTATTTAAAAATCAGTTAGAAATCAACAATCGGATATAGACCTTATAAAGTATAATACACTCCGGCATATTTATTTTGGAGGAAGAAGATCTTGTGATTGATGTAAATGGAATTTCAGTTAACAATCATTCAATAGAAGTCGTGAATGAATTGAGTGAAAAAATTTCATTGCAGAAAAGATAGGAAATTGCAAGATGAGGAATTGCAATTATAAAAGGAATTCAATTTGAAACGA
>JAJAYG010000425.1 GCA_026786335.1 Chitinophagales bacterium
CAACGGAACTATTAATGTTAAAAGCGAAATTGGAAAAGGCAGTTGCTTTGAAGTAAAACTTCCTTTAGGCCATCAACAGAAATAAAAATAATTATGGACAGAAAAAATCGCATTCTATTAACTGAAGATGACCCGGCTTTTGGTTCGGTACTTCGCGACTATCTCGAACTGCACAACTTTGATGTTACACTTTGCACCAATGGATTGCTGGGATTAAATGCTGCAGCTAAAACCGATTTTGATCTTTGCATTATTGATGTAATGATGCCGGTGATGGATGGCTTTACACTCGCCAAAGAAATAAGAACACGCACTCCTAAAATTCCTTTTATTTTTCTTACCGCCAAAGCATTGAAGGCAGATGTAATGGAAGGTTATAAGATTGGAGCCGATGATTACATCATTAAACCATTTGACTCTGAAGTCTTGCTATATAAGATAAGAGCAATCTTAAAAAGAAAAGACAACATTGTTCCCGAAAAAAATTTGCCAACTGAATTTAAGATTGGCAGGTATTTTTTCAATTATAAATTAAGGGAACTGAATATTGGAAAAACGGAATACAAACTTTCACCTAAAGAATCTGATCTGTTGCGCTTGTTGTGTGCACACATGAATGATGTATTGCCAAGGCAACTTGCACTGCGACAAATTTGGGGTGAAGAAAATTTTTTTACCGGCCGCAGTATGGATGTGTTTATGGTGAAGCTTCGCAAGTTTTTAAAAGACGATCCTAAAGTGGAGATTGTAAATATTCACAGCAATGGATATCGGTTGCTTATTAAGGAGTAGTAAGTTTAAAATTCAAAACTCAAAATTCAAAACTCAAATAAGGTCAAAGTTTAAAATTGTAAAATTCAATCCCCGATATGAATTAAGGTCTAAGTTTAAAAGTTCAATAAAAAATTCACTTTCGGCCGTTTTGTGATTTTTTTTGTTTGTTGTTTTCTTGTTCCGAAGAAATCCCTACGGGAAATTTTGTTCTTTGAATTTCGAATTTTTCTTCATTAGTACTTGTACCAAATAAACTTCGGTCTGTAATTATCCGCATTCACAAACAGATCATTGAAGTCAAAAGAATTCACATTATAAGAGAGCAAGTGATATCCGGCACTGTCAAATTCGGGATGCACAAATGCATTGTAAGTCCAGATGTTGCCGGCTGTTTCGGGAGTGAGGTACACAGTATTTTTTAGATACCAAGGTCCGGTGATGGCTGCGGCTTCGTAAGTAAATATTTTCTTTCCAAATAAATTCTGTTGCGTTACAAATCGATATTTTCCATCGGCATAAAATACACTAAACTGCTGCGACACATCAATATTCTTAATGCCTTTTTTCATTCTTCCAAGTGTAACAGCTGGCAAAGTAGTAACCCATGCAATTCCATTCCAATAATCCCACGTGCCATACAAATTTGCAAGTGCTACACGTGCAACATGTGCGTATTCGGTAAACGAAAATTTTTCATCACCAAAAATATATAGGTAACCGCCATCTTCATACACACATGAACCATAATGTATTGCAGTGCTTGAAGAAACCGTAGTAGTACTTACAAGCGAAACAGCAGGCAACGAAAATTGCATAAGATCAGTTTTTAAATAGGCAAAATCAAAAGCACCGTTTCCTGTTTTCTCAAACAATGCAAAATAAACATAGAGAATATTGTTTTGCACGGTGCCATCGAGCGGCCAATACCATTGATCAGGATCGCCGGTATCAATAAATGAAACCGGAGCATTTTTAGTTCCACCATATAAAGTGGTCATGGTGCTTCCATCTTGTATAACAAAAGAATTTCTTATTAGGCCACTGTAAGGTCGTGAGCGATCAGCATAAACGGTATCGAGAAAAGTATCACCAAACATCCACACCACTCTTCCATCGGGCAAGGGAACTGAATAAGTTGCATCGCCGCCCGTCCAGCCATTTCCATAGCGGGTAAAAAGGTCGTTGTAAAAATTTGCAGACATTGATTGCAACACTTTCATTTCAACTTCACTTGAATCAAGTGTTGAAGGTTGCACATCCGAAATGTTTTTTTGGCAGGAAGAAAAAATGGTTTGAAGAATAAATACACTCACAATTGCGAGTTGAATTTTTTTTGTGGAAAGAAGCATAGGGATAGTTTTAGTGAATGGGAACGAAGATAATTATTTTTGAAGTGGAAAAATGAACCCATGAATATTTCAAGCTAACTTTGGTGTAATGATTTTGAAATTCAGAACACTACCTATTATTGCGCTGTTATTATTCAGTTTTGTATTTAGCTCCTGCCATAAAGATCCCAATGATCTTATTAATGGTGATTGGAAACTGATCTATTATACTGTTGATATTACTGATTCTTTACAAATCCTTAATTCATATTTTGGAAATGAATGCATTCTAAGTATCGATATTCCTCCCAAGAAACAAGACTTGAATGGCGGAGGAATTATAATTAGTTGGGGAGTTGTAAATGAATCAGCCAATTGGTATTCAACGGGAGGTCATATAAGTTGAATAAGCGACAATAAATTATTCTTCGACAGCATGGACCAATATACGAATACGACATTCACATTTCCTAAACTTTACCCCATCAATCCGCTATTGATTTAACCTGATGATCCATCACACTTTTCAAATGGTGATTGGGATATCACACAACTGACTAAATTAGAATTAGATTTAGAAACCGATTATCTTGGTCATCACTACCAAATGAAATGGACAAAGTGATTAAATAAAATATTAGAAGGAATTGGCTTACTGCTCAAACTCTTTTTTCAAATTTCAATCCTTTCCAATTTATTCAGTTGCTTACTTTTGATTCCTTATTCAAGTATGAAAAAACAATCCACAACGCCACCATTGCAAATGAAGGAAAAATATTTTCCTCAGATGTTTTGATTACCAATGGAAGAATTGAAAACATTGCTCCACACATTTCGGTGAAATTCGCTGTTGAAGAAATTAATGCCGATGGAAAATATTTGTTGCCGGCAGATATGGTATTGTTCATCGAGTAAGAAAGCAATAGAACTTGCAACGAAACATAATTCAAAGCTACTTATTCTTCCCATCTGCATTGTAGCGGAAATCGCATTGTTCAGCAATATAATTCTGTTTGTTAAAAATCGAATCGCGGCTTAAGGTTGCCTACATCATCTTTGGTTCGGCAGCACTAGCAACCGGCACTTAATCAAAAACTACCAGCTGTCAATAATTAATCCCAGCACCTTCAAATTCCACTAATAATACTTATACCAAATAAATTTGGGCCTGTAGTTATCGGCATTTGTAAAAAGATCATTAGGGTTTAGAGAGTTTATGTTGTACGAAAGCAAGTGAAACCCTGCGCTGTCAAATTCAGGATGAACAAAAGCATTATAAGTCCAGATATTACCACCTGTTTCGGGAGTGGTATAAACTGTATTTTTATTAGACCAGGGTCCCGTAATACTGCTTGACTCATAGGAAAATATTTTCTTACCAAATAAGTCTTGATGTGTAACTAAACGATATTTCCCATCAGCATAGAACACACTAAACTCTGGCGATACCTCTATTGGCTGGTTACCTTTTATAATTCTTCCTATTGAAATTTCTGGCGGAGCGCTAGTCCAATCTTCACCATCCCAATATTCCCATGCACCCCGCAAGTTTGAAAGAAGTACTCTCGCTACATGTACATAGTTTGTAAAAGAATTTTTTTCATCTCCAAAAATATAGAGGTAGTTACCATCTTCATAAACACAAGTACCGTAGCGAATAGACAAATTTGTTGAAACTGTTTGGGTACTTCTAAGTGAAAGTGAAGGAAGTGAAAATGCCATAAGGTCGGTTCTAACATAGGTATAGTCAAACGCACCATTGCCAATTTGGTGATACAATGAAAAGAAGACATATAATGTATCGCCGCTTACTGTTCCATCAAGCGGCCAAAACCATTGATTCGGATCAGCAGTATCAATCAATGAAACAGGGTCACTCGTGGTTCCGCCATAAAGTGTTGTAAAGTTACTTCCATCTTGTACCATGAAGGAATTCTTGATCATGTTACTGTATGGCCTTGTACGATTAGCATAAACAGTATCGAGAAATGTATTACCAAAAATCCAAACCACCCTTCCATCGGGCAATGGAACTGAATAGGTTGCATCGCCACCCGTCCATCCATTACCGTAACGTGTAAATAAATCGTTGTAAAAAGTTGCATTCATTGATTCAAGAGAAAACGCCGATTGAGCTTTCGTTGAATCAACGATATAGATAGGAGATTCAAGTGCAGTTTTTTGACAAGAAGAAAATATCAACTGCAGCAAAATCAAAAATAAAACAAGGGGCTGAATTCTTTTTACTAACACAAGTATATTGGTGACTTTAGAAAATGGAGTTGAAGATAATTACTTTTGTATCATAGTAAAGAAATGAAAAAAATAATCCGCAGCGCCACCATTGTAAATGAAGGAAAAATATTCTCCTCAGATGTGTTGATTACCAATGGAAGAATTGAAAATATTGCTCCACACATTTCGGTGAAATATGCTGCAGAAGAAATTAATGCCGAGGGTAAATATTTATTACCTGGAATTATTGATGATCAGGTTCATTTTCGCGAACCGGGATTAACGCAGAAGGCAACAATCTACTCCGAATCAAAAGCAGCAGTAGCAGGCGGTGTAACTTCATTTATGGAAATGCCGAACACCATTCCTGCGGCAACTACTATTGAATTGCTCGAAGAGAAGTACCGCATTGCGCAAATAACTTCCATTGCGAATTACTCTTTCTTCATGGGTACTTCGAATGATAACATTGAAGAAATTAAGAAAGTAAATTCCAAAACAATTTGCGGCGTAAAAATTTTTATGGGATCCTCCACGGGAAGTTTGGTGGTGGATGATAAAAAAGCGTTAGAAGATATTTTCCGCTTCTCTCCGGTTTTGATTACAACGCATTGTGAAACAGATGGCATCATTAAAAAGAATGAAGAATTGATGCGCGAAAAATACGGCGATGCAATACCGATTGAATTACATCCCATCATTAGAAATGAAGAGCAGTGTTTAACATCGAGCAGAAAAGCTATTGAGCTCGCAACGAAACACAATTCACGTTTACACATTCTCCACATCAGCACAGCAGAAGAAACAGTTTTGTTCAGTAATAAAATTCCGCTCGATAAAAAACGAATCACTGCTGAAGTATGTGTGCATCATCTTTGGTTTGATAGCAATGATTATGAAAGATTCGGAACACTTATTAAATGCAACCCTGCTCTAAAAGCACCGCACCATAAAAAGAAAATATTAGAAGCATTGCTTGATGATCGCATTGATATAATTGCAACCGATCATGCGCCGCACACATGGGATGAAAAACATACACTCACTCCTGACAATAAAAGCAACTATTTTAAAACACCTTCGGGTTTACCATTGGTGCAACATGGATTAAACATGATGCTGGAATTTTATCATGAGAAAAAAATAACATTGGAAAAAATTGCAGAGAAGATGAGTCACGCTCCCGCAGTTTGTTACAACATTAAAGACCGTGGTTTTATTCGCGAAGGATATTATGCCGATCTGGTTCTTCTTGATCTGAATGCTGAATGGAAAGTTTCGAAAGAAAATATTTATTACAAATGTGGTTGGTCGCCATTGGAAGAATCAACATTTCATTCAAAAATCACTCACACATTTGTGAATGGCAGATTGGTTTATCAAAATGGTTTGTTTGATGAAAGTGTGAATGGAATGCGGCTTGAGTTTAACAGATGAACCATAGCTGCTATTTTCTTTGCATTTAATTAAACTATCTGTAACCTTGCAAGTCAAAGTAACGTCTTATTTTTCACCATGCGTTTATATTTCCTTCTCCTCTTTACTTCGCTCTCTACCATTCTTTTATGGAGCAGTTGTACCAAAGATGTTATTGAAGAGATTCATATAGATACTACCATCAATGGAAATACGCCGCCCGATTACAGTGGGGTGAGCGACGATAAAATTGTTGCCTACATCAACAAATTATTTATTGATCTTCTTGGTAGAGCACCAACACAGGATGAAATAAATAATGGACTTACCTACCTCGATGAAAATAATTTGAGTGATCAATCTCGCGATTCGGTAATTGGCGTATTACAAAGCACACCCGAATTCTATGAACGTTTCTTTTCCATCAACAGCAATGAATTCCTTAACGGCGTAAGCGGAAGTGATATAGCCTATGAAATTGCTCTCATTCAATTTGTTTATGAACTTGATTCCATTTCGGGATACACACAAAATCTTGTTTACTACCAGCAGGCATTAAACAGTTTGTATGCATTGCAAAATGTATCCAATGATTTTATGAATCAAACAATTTCACTCAATCAATATTTTGCAACCTTCATCAATAATTATTTTTATGATCAGGTGAATATGGGAAGTGAAAATTTTGTGAAAGGGAGTTTTGATGATCTCTTTCGCAGAGCACCCACTGACGATGAATTAGCAAATGGAGTGGACATGGTGAACAATCTTCCTGCATTTTTATTTCTGCAAGCAGGTGGTAATAAAGGTGATTACATCAACATTGTAACAACTACTGATGAATTTTATGGAGGGATTGTAATAAAAACTTTTAATCAGTTGTTGTTGCGTGACCCTACATCAAGTGAAAGCGGAACTTACACTTCATCATTAAAAATAAGTGGTGACTTTCTTTCGTTTGAAAAAGAATTGATGAAGACAAGTGAGTATGCAGGATTTTAATTTTTTTAACCATGAAACCATTTAACAATTTAGCAATTCAATCAGCGATGAAAAACAGATGCGCAAAAGTTTTTTTGATCATTATGTTGGTTGCCTTCTTTACCAGCTGTAAAAAAGACATTGTTCAAAAAACAGTTTACGACAATGTGATTTACAACATAGATACCGTCGGCC
>JAJAYG010000426.1 GCA_026786335.1 Chitinophagales bacterium
CAAGGGCACGGCTACGTGATCTCATCAGAAACAAAAGAAGATACCTGGATTGATAAGCGAAATGTATTTTCTGCTTTCGATGGTGATACTGTAAAAGTTTTAATCACGCGGAGAAAGAAAAAACCCGAAGGCAAAGTGATTGAAATTGTAAAACGTGCGAAAGAAAAATTCGTTGGCGTAATTCATCAGGCGGGCAATCAGAATTATTTTGTTGCCGACGGAAAAAGTGTTGACGTTGATTTTTACATTCCTGAAGACAAGCTCAACAATGCAAAGAGCCGCGATAAAGTGGTTATCAAATTTGTGAAGTGGGATGCCGGCATGCAACATCCGCAGGGTGAAGTGGTTGAAGTGCTCGGCCAAACAGGTGCGAATGAAACAGAGATGCAAGCTATTTTAATCAACAGCGGTTTTCAAACACGTTTTCCAAAAGCAGTGGAAGAAGAAGCAGAAAATTTGCCTGTTGAAATTACCACAGAAGAAATTTTAAAGCGAAAAGATTTTCGCGGCACACTCACTTTCACCATTGATCCTGTTGATGCAAAAGATTTTGATGATGCCATATCATTTAAAAATTTAGAAGACGGTTGGTACCAAATAGGAGTGCACATCGCCGATGTTTCGCACTACATAAGACCAGATTCTATTTTAGATAAAGAAGCATTAATTCGTGCAACATCTGTTTACCTCGTTGACAGAACGGTACCCATGCTGCCCGAAAAATTATCCAACGGAATTTGTTCGCTCACACCTGAAAGTGACAAGCTTTGTTTCTCTGCGGTATTTGAAATGAATGAGGTAGCAGAAATTCGCGATCGCTGGTTTGGTAAAACAATTATTCATAGCAACAGAAGATTTGCCTATGAAAGTGCACAGGAAATTTTAGACGGAAAGAAAGATGAGTATTCAGTTCCCTTAATAACACTCAACAACATTGCAAAGCAATTGAAGAAGCTGCGTTTTAAAAATGGCTCCATTGATTTTGAAAGTGTTGAAGTAAAATTTAAGTTGGATGAGAAAGGAAATCCGCTTGGAGTTTATTTGAAACAAAGAAAAGATGCGAACATGCTCATCGAAGATTTTATGCTGCTCGCAAATAAATCGGTAGCAGAATTTGTTGGGAAAGGAAAAGGCAAAAATGAAGCATCGGGTAACTCAGGAATTCCTTTTGTATATCGTGTGCACGATTTGCCGAATGATGAAAAGCTTGCCGACTTCGCTGAGTTTGCAATGACTTTTGGTTACAAATTAAATTTCTCTACACCAAAACATACTGCGCACTCCATCAATAAAATGATGAGCACGCTAAAAGGAAAACCTGAGGAGTACATGCTCTCATCTCTCGCCATTCGTACCATGGCAAAAGCGATTTACACAACAAAAAATATCGGTCACTATGGTTTGGCATTTCAATACTACACTCATTTTACTTCACCCATTCGCCGCTACCCCGATGTAATGGTGCACCGCATATTGGAAAAAGTTTTACGAGGTGAAAAAGTTAATGAACCTGCACTCGAAGCACGTTGCCTGCACTCAAGTGAGATGGAAAAAAATGCAGCCATCGCTGAGCGCACTTCTGTAAAACTCAAACAAGTTGAATTTATGCAGCGCCACATTGGTGAAACTTTCGAAGGCATTATTAGCGGCGTAACCGACTTCGGGATTTTTGTGATCACCAAAGATTCTTATTGCGAAGGACTTATAAAACTCGCTTCTTTAAAAAGTGACTACTTTGTTTTTGATGATAAGAAACATTCAGTTACCGGAAGAACCACCGGCAAGCGTTACCGACTTGGTGATGTGGTAAAAATAAAACTTATCGATACCAATGTTGATCGCAAGACGATTGATTTTGAAATGGTGGAGAGGTGAGGGGAATTTGTTTCTGAAGTTTCTATTGTTTCGTGTTTCTATGGTTTCTGTTATTACTGGAGATTTCCACTCAGTGTTTCATTGAATGCGCAGTGATTAAGAAGGAAAATTCTTAAAAATTTCCTTAGTATTCAGTGTCCTAACTGACTATAACTATCTGCTATTCTATTTCTGTTGGTAATGACAGCGACCGATAAAAAAAAGTCAAGATAAATCATAATCCTATTATGAAGATTTATCTTGACTTCTGTAGCAGCCTTTTTGTTTTCCTTAGCTACTTCTTTTAATTGCTGCCTACATACTATCTTTCTTTTCAGGTTGTGAACCCACATTCATATCGCGAACGCAAAGATATTTTCCATCCCGGTTTTGGAAGTAAGACATATAATGTCCCTTACTAATTTCTTCGCCCGCAGAGTTAAGTTCTGACCATGAACCAATTTCAACAGCCATATTTCCTTCTGCAAACAGGTCTATTACTTTATAAACATTGGTATTTCCGGTGGTGTCTTTTGCCAAACGCTCTGCAATTCTTTGTTTGATTGCGGCTTTGCCCGAAAGAGGTTCAGAATTGCGGCCATAGCTAACAGCATCGTCGCTGTAATAAGCAACCACCCCATCAGCATCCTTTGCTTTTTCAGCAGCAGCAAAGGCATCTTCCATTGTTTGAATGTCAACTTTTAGTTTGTCCATATCCATAGCTTTAGGTGCTTCGGCAGGTTTTGTGCAGGATGCAAGGAATAAAGCGATCATTGCAAAAAGGGCAGTTAATTGTGTCTTGATTTTCATAATAATTGTTTTTTGAGTTGGTTAAAAGATTTCGAAAGATAGTGGTTTATCTGAAATTCCTTTTGAAAAGAAATCAATAATACTTTCACCATTGGTTAACTATGAATTTTGAAATGATGGAGATGTCAAGAATTCCTATTCAAAAACGTATCGGCCGAAAAAAATAAAACACAAGCGAAGCTTACACTGGTTGAGGATATTATATTTACAAAAAAATAAAAACTATGGCTGTTACAAGAACTGCTTCAGTTCAAAATAAATTTCTTTCAATCAACGGATCAAACATTCCAGTGAAGAACATTGAGGGTGGAGATATTTTTGCCGATGTAATAAATGAACAAACTCCGGGGTCAGCATTTGCTCAGAAACGTCTGGGGCGTGTTCAATATAAAAGCTATAAGATTGAGACAGGATCGTTCACCGATGAATTAAAAAAGATAATTAATCAAACATGGGAAGGAAACGGATTGGTAACAGATGGTGAAGTGGTTACAACAGATTTAAATTTTAAGGTTCAGCAAAGAGAAAATTTTATTGATGCCGCATTAATTGAAACTATCATACCTGAATGCGATGGTTCTTCAAAGGACAGTGCTCGTATTAAATTGTGCATGCAACCTTCATCAATTCGCATTATCAAAGGAGACAGAAATTCCTCCGCTTCCGCAAGTGGGGTCATACACACTCTCATCTGGCTGTGGGTCTGTGATGAGTGTCATTAATTTTACAACGGTTCTGTTGGTGTACAACTCGGCAGCAGTGTGTCCGCTGTCGTCAGCAAATTTTTTAATCAGGTATTCGTAACCCTCACCCATAATGTCGTGAGGAACATTGGTCAAACTCAAATCCATTTTAGAAAAATGCTCAATCAGGTTGAGCATCTTTTCATCACTCATTCTTTTTTTGTTTGTCCATTGAGCATCGCCAAATATGTCGTGCATCTGTTCAAAGTTGGCGTTCTCACTTTTGCTTAAGGCATTTTGCAAATGCTTTCCCACATCAACCTATTTGTTGCGGATGATTTTCCAATGGCAACCCGAAGGAATGTCAAACCAATGGTTCTCACGAAACTCTGCGTAGGTAGTATCATTTCCCGAATTAATGTAGGCGATTTCAAATTCTTCATCCCAAACGTCGGAGATACGTTTAAAGAAAATCAGAGGGAAATTATATTGTTTAAAGTCGGCTGCATCAATAATTCCTCTCAAAATGTTGGCTGCTTGCCATAGATATTCTTCTAATTGTTTTTGTGTCATAAATTATTTGTGCGCAAAATATGGTTAAAATATCTGCAATAATATGTTTCGTTGCAGAGAGTTTGATAAAGCTATGGCGAAATCACTCTTTCCTTTTTTGCTATGAGTTTTTGCGGTTGCAAAAAAAATAAAGCTGTGTTTTTGAAGCAGCTTACAATCTCATTTATAATGTGCACCTCAAAAAACGAAATAGCAGATCTTGGCTTTACGCAATTAAAATTGTAACCCGTTCCATTTAATTTTAATCAAGATTTGGTTCCGGGGTTTTTATTGCTTTTCAATTCACCAATGATTTAGAAATCGCACTCTTATTTTTCTCTTCAAAAAAATCACTTCACCAATATTCCCTTCCCCTAAATCAAAACAGAAATGTCATTTTTCAATACAATACCGAAAAAAACTCAAACAATAAAATCACGATCCCATTATTTACTGCTTGATGATGATAACAGGTTTTAGGATGCTGTTTTCAAAACAAATAGTATAGCAACCCTGTTGCAGTTGCGAAACATCAACTTCGCCCATGCGGTTTTCAAATGATGTTTCGATAACTGCCACACCTAAAATATTGTAAACGCATATTTTTCCTATCGGCAAGTTATCTATAGTGCGAATGGTAAGGTGATCGCGGGCAGGGTTAGGAAAAACATAAACTGCTGTTTGCTGAGTGGTGATTTCGGGAATGTTTACAGGCAATGTGGTATTGATGAGTTTCCATGCATTGTTAGAGGCAATGCCGCACATAAACCATAAGGCATTATCGAAAACCGTTGTTGACTGTGCATGTCGCGAACTCAGCGGCCAGTTACTGAAAGTGCTTTTTAATTCGTGCCAGTTGATGCCATCTTCAGAATACCAAACATCATTCATTTCAATAGCCGTTGCCATACCCGCCATCAACCATATTTTATTATTGAACCATGCAACAGTATGCCAGTACCTGCCTGCCCATGGAGCCGATTCATTTACAAGTGCCCAGTTAGTTCCATCGCTTGTTTTCCAAACTTCATTAAATGATCTTCGTGTTCCTTCATTGCTTCCGCCAAGCATCCAGATTTGTCCCGAGCCATCAACACATGAATTAAGCTGCATCCCTCTACCGCTCCAAGGAGCATCGGGCAGTTGAGTCCAGTTACTTCCATTGCTGCTTTTCCAAACTTCATTGGAATGAATGCTGCTGCATACTTCACCACCAAACATGAACAAAGAATTATTTGCATAAGCATAATTAGGATTGTTGCGCTTTGCATAACCGGGAATGGTATCTACCAACTGTATCCAGTTAATGCCATCATCACTTTGCCAAACATCAGTTAAACAACCCGATTGCGGATCGCCGCCGATCACCCACATAACAGTATCATTAGTGAGCCACGCAGCGCAATGCCGCGGAGGCCATGGTGCCGTAGTTTCAAAATTCCAGTTGCTTCCATCAGATGAACTCCACACTTCGCTATGGGTATAATTTGGATAATGATTGGGCGGATCCCAACCGCCGAGTAACCACATTTTATTTTTGAAGTTGAGCAACCCCGATCCATCTCTTGCAGTAAAGGGTAATGAATCGGTTACTTCAACCCAATCATATTCACTCACCGTAAATGAACCGGTGCGCAATTGCAAACTGGTATCGGCACGGTCAGCAACACGCACTTCAATAAAAGTTCCGGGAGCATAACCTGAGAGGCTCATGTAAAAAGCATTTTCATAAGCCATGTGCGAATGTGGTTCCCATATCAACCATGAACCATTGTTGATTCGATAGTCAACGTTGATCGAATCACTGACTTGTGTGGTATCGTAAGTCCAGTAAATCAAAGGACTTGATGATTGAACATAGGCATCAGTAGCATTCGGGGAAATAAAATGGAAGGGGCTGTTTTCAAACCACAGCAGATCAACTTCCGCCTGATTCATTCCGCGGTTATAAAAACGCATGTCATCAATAGCGCCTTTGAAGTGATGGGGTGAAGAACTGAAAACTAATTCTGTAAGATCACCGAGCGGACCGCCATTTAAATTGTCGATACTGAAAATATACTGATCATGATTTCTGAAAATCTTAAACGTGTCTGCATTTCTTGTAATAAGAAAATGACACCATTCACCTTTAGTAAAATTACCGGGGGCTCCTTCGCCCAGTGCATTTGGATTGTTACCTGATCCGTTCCAGTAAACAAAAGTTTGATACCAGCTTTGCTTGAGGTATTCGAGGTAGTACGCACTGTGGCTGTTCAACTGAATTTCAAAATTGTTTGTGGTATCATCAGGTGATTGTTTAGATGAAAATAAATTCATGATGTCGGATGAATTTGTTTTGTACCAGAATGAAATTGTAAAATCACCGGCAACAGGAGCAAATTCATGAATAGGAAATACCAGCGAATCATTGATGCCATCGAGAAGAAATGCATTACCTGCTTCACCAAATCTATCTGTGGTGAAACTGCCACTACCCGAAATAATGTGGTTTGCATTGCCTGAGAAATCACTCAAAGAATTATTGAAATTGTAAAACCCCTTGAGACTATCAGTTGGAATCTGAGCATAGGAAGCGAATGAGAAAAGCAGAAATAATATTGGCAGTATATTTTTCATTTGTTTAGTTTTTGTGTTTAGTTTAGAATAAATATCAAGGCTTATAAATTTTCCGTTTTTTATTTCACAATCTTTCATTGTTCCTTCATGAATAAAATCACGTTTCGCCATTGCTCTTTTGCAATTTTTATTTTCCGATTCAACAAAACCTTCTATTCTATGTAGTCCCCAATTGTTAAAACCGTAGTTACAAATTAAGGGCATTGCTTCTTTCATAATTACTTTTCCCCAGTAGTTTGAAAGTAACCAAAAACCAATTTCTGCTTTTTTGAAATTTTTGTTTAAACTGTTAAGCCCTCCGGCACCATAAAAAGTTTTGTTGTCGGCAGAGCATATTGCCCACCAGATTCCTGTTTCATTTTCTTCCAGGTCTGTAAAAAATTTCATTTGTTCCTTAGTTGATTCCAGCAAGTTATAACTTACTCCGTAATATTTAATTATATCGGGGTGAGAAAGTCCTTTGAAAACATTTTCAAGATCGTCTTCCACAAATTGCCTGAGCAACAACCTGTCGGTTTTGATGATTGGAAATGCTGATTTCATTTTTAAAAAAAGTATTGTGAGTTAATGCAAATAATAAAAAGAGGTCTTACAGTTTTACTAATTAACAAATGAAGTATTTAATCCCTCACCTCACCATTACTATCTGCAAAACTATTTCGGTCGGTGAGGACACCAACCGTTAAAAAAATGTGTTCATCGACAAGTATCATTGAGTAACTGAAATAACTTCTTCACGTGAAATAACCTCTGAAGCATAGAACAATGCCGCATTAACATCATCAACAGTCAGATGCGGATACATTTCAATTACATCTTTTGTTGTTGCGCCTTCGCTTAGTTTTTTAAGAATAATTTCTACTGTGATTCATGTTCCTTTGATCACCGGTTTTCCAAGCATTACATTGGCATTGGAAGTAATTCTTTCCAGATATTGCATGGTGTTATTCTTTTCTGCTAAATTAATTTTTTTCCCAAATCCGTGTTTCCATCATAGGGACACGGATTACATTCCCTCACCTCACCAACGTCACATTTCCTTTCATAGAAACAGAGATACCATTGTTGAGCACGCCATTCAAAACAAAAATGTAAACACCGAGCTCGCAATCCTGGTTTTTATATTGACCATTCCAACCAATAGCGCCATCATTGGTTGTAAAAATTAATTGACCCCATCGGTTGTAAATATTAAAATCTAGTGTGGCAACATCATCAGCATTCAGAATGTGATAGACATCATTGGTGCCATCGTTATTTGGTGAGAAGGCAATGGGTAGAAAAATCTGATCGCAAATAACATCACTAATTAAAATAGAATCGCTTGCAGCACAACCTAAATCATTGGTAACAATCACAGAATAAATTCCCGGCTGGTAGGAGAGTAG
>JAJAYG010000427.1 GCA_026786335.1 Chitinophagales bacterium
AATGCATCAGTGATCTCAAACAGATTTATCAATTGGCAACATGTGAAAGTGCAGAAATAAAATTCATTTGGCAAATGATGAAGTGACTTAACAGACATAGGCGAAAGGTAGAAATATTTTATGCGCCGTGTCCGCGAAAAGAAAGACACCAACTTGGGCATAAACTTAAATTATTTTGAAAGCCAAAAAAAGAAAAATGCCTAATTGGAATGTTGAAGAAGTAAAAAACATCAATGTAGTATTTTTACTGCCTCAATGGTAAAAATCGGAAACATAGAACTCGGTGAATTCCCTTTACTGCTTGCTCCCATGGAGGATGTAAGCGATCCGCCGTTTCGTGCCGTGTGCAAAATGAATGGCGCAGATTTAATGTACACTGAATTTATTTCTTCCGAAGGATTAATTCGCCATGCAAAAAAGAGCGTACAGAAACTCGATATCTATGATTACGAGCGCCCCATCGGCATTCAATTTTTCGGGGGAGAAATTGATACCATGGTGCATTGCGTGGAAATTATTGAAGCAGCGAACCCCGATTTAATTGATATCAATTTCGGCTGCCCTGTAAAAGGAGTTGCATGCCGCGGTGCCGGCGCAGGAATTTTAAAAGATGTTCCTAAAATGGTAACCATGACTTCGCAGATTGTGAAGAAATCAAAGTTGCCTGTTACCGTAAAAACAAGATTGGGGTGGGATGATAAATCAATCAACATCATCGAAGTTGCTGAGCGATTGCAGGATATTGGTATTGCTGCATTGAGCATTCATGGTCGCACACGTGAGCAGATGTATAAGGGTTCGGCGAACTGGGAAAAAATTGCTGAGGTAAAAAATAATTCACGCATGCGCATTCCCATTTTTTTAAATGGCGATGTTACTTCTGCCGAAAAAGTAAAACTGATTCGGGATAATTACGGCGTTGATGGTGTTATGATTGGCCGTGCCGCCATTGGGAATCCCTGGTTTTTTAATGATGTAAAACATTTTCTAAAAACCGGCGAGCATCTTCCGCTTCCGGGTATTGAAGAACGCATTGAAGTTTCAAGAACACATCTTTACAAATCAATTCAATGGAAAGAAGGTCGCCTCGGAATTTTAGAAATGCGAAAACATTATTCGAATTATTTTAAAGGGCTGCCAAATGTGTCTGCGTTTCGCGATCGGTTAGTGAGGTTAGAAACAGCAGATGAAATTGAAGCAGTATTTGCAGAGATGGAAGAAACCTACCAAACAGTTGAAGTTGCCTGATGAAAAATATTTTGTGCTCTTTATTTTTTCTTCTTTTCATTTCCATAAATTCTAATGCACAAAATCTTTCGGCTTACATCAATATCCGCAATGAGTTTTATTTTTTCGAAGACTCCATTACGCGGCAGATAGACTATTTACCTCCTGAAAATTACAAGATCGGCGGCAATGCTATTGCTTACAACGACAAGCAAAGCACTTTTAAAATCTATCAATATGGAAATACTTACTCGCCCATCAGAGGATCGGTACTGCAATATGAGATGACCAATGAATTGGTTTTGGTGAGAACTGCCGGAAGCTTATATGCTTTTGAAGATGGTAACCTCAACCTGCTCACACATTTTCCCGGTGCTTTTGCTATTTGCGATAGCATGATTGGTTTTGTTGATTACGCTTCGCGGAATTTTTTGGTTTACCACAATGGAAATATTTCAACCGTTAAAGAAGGAACCACCGATGTGGCTGTCAATTTTGTTGCTTATGGTTCTAATGTGATTGCAGTTAAAACTTTTGACAACACATTCGGCATTTATTATCACGACTCATTGTATGAACAGGAAACAGAATATCCCGAAACAGTTTTAGCAGGTGCTAACATTGTTGCTTACATCGATCAATACGATCCCGGTTTCAGAATTTTTTATAAAGGGGTAACGAAAAAAATTGAAGAGTTTAATCCGCAGATTTACGTAGTGGGTGATGATTGCATGGCTTATATTTCTGCTGATAACATTTTTAAAATCTTCTGGAACGGAAATCTTTATACCATCGGAAATTATACGCCGGTTTATTTTAAAGCAAAGGATAATGTATTAATCTATGCCGACCGCACGGGATATCTCTACACTTTTTGGCAGGGAAAATCAGTGCGGCTCGAAAATTTTATACCTGATAAAATTACAATTGGCAGAAATACATTTTTCTATTTTGATCAAAGCAATCATTTAAAAATATTTCAAAACGGAAAGCTTACTGAAATGCCGTTCGATACTTACCTCTCAGTAGTGCTCGATTACGATGTGGTGAAAATGAAAATGTCGCAGAGCCAATTCAGGTTTTTTAGCAATGGAAATACCTTCCCCTAAAACTTGTTTTTTTTAGTTACTAATAAAAAGCTCTTTTTTGAAGACGCTGGCTACGTATTAAGCACCGCATACATCCTGTTCAGTTACAAGTTTGCCATATTCAGATAATATCATCTTAAAAAGATTCAGCATCTGTCTTCTTTTGCATAAATAAATTATTCAAGTACCAAATAAAAATCAATGAAAAAAATTCTTATCCCGCTGTTACTTATATCGATTTTAAATGTAACAGCTCAAATTACTCCAACCTGGAGCAATCTTCAATTTGGAACTGGTGATAATTCTGATCGTTACAACGCAATTGTAAGTGATGGACTTGGTAATTTTTATATGGGTGGCTACACCTTTAATACTGCAAAGGACAAAGATTATCTTCTTGTAAAAATGAATACAGCCGGTGATACTTTATGGACAAGGCGATATAATGGCTTAGCAAACGGTTCTGATAAAATTCTATACATGGCAATAGATGTTTCGGGAAACGTGTATACTACCGGCGAATCAGATGGTGGATCAATTAACCAAACAGATATTGTTACTCAAAAATATAATTCGAGCGGAGTATTGCAATGGACTGCGATTTATAATAATTCAACCGCAAATCAGAATGATCAACCGCACGGCATTTCTGTTGACAACAGTGGAAATGTTTTTATAACAGGATCATCAGATCGTGACTCTCTTTCTGCAACAATAAATGACGACATACTTACACTTAAGTACACCACTACAGGTACATTAAGCTGGTCAGTAATTTACAACGGTACAGGCAATGCAACTGACCGTGGCAACAGTGTGATTGCCGACAATGCAGGTGGTTGTTTTATTACAGGAAGAACAGCCACACTCGTTGATGATGATGTAATCACCATCAATTACAGCAGCATAGGAACTGAAATCTGGAAAACAATTTACAACCGTGGTTTTGGAAATGATCGTGGTCAAAATATTACCATAGACGGATCAGGAAATTCTTTTGTTACCGGCAGAGCATATAATTCCAGCAACTATGATCTAATGACAATAAAATACAATTCATTGGGTGTGGCACAATGGAAATCGTTTTATGATAACGCCGACGATGATTATGGAAATCGTGTTAAGGTTGATGCATCGGGCAACGTTTATGTAACAGGTCAGTCAGATGTTGATGCAAGTACCAATACAAATTATGACATCGTTACAATTAAGTATAATTCATCAGGTGTTCTGCAATGGAATAAAACTTTTGGCAATGCGGCATTGAATGATGAAGATGTTAATGATGTTGTTGTTGATGCAGCAGGAAATGTTTTTGTAACCGGAAAAAGTGATGTGAATTCACTGGCTTCGATTGTTGCAAATAACTTCATTACCATAAAATACAATTCAACCGGCGCACAACAATGGGCAGTATATTATGATGGCACAGCAAGTAACAGTGATGATATCGCTGAGGGTTTTTACTACGATGGTTCAACCTATTTATACGTAGTTGGGGGCACACAAAATTTAACCACACAAAAAGATGCAACCATAATCAAGTACGCTGTTTCAACCGGAGTTTCTTCGTGGGTTAAAAGCTATAATGGTAAAGGCGAATTTACCGACAAGGTTCAGGCAATGATTGTTGATTCTAAGCAAAACACTTTTGTTACCGGTTATGTTTTTAATCCGGAAATGAGAAGAGATTTATTTCTTGCCAAGATCAATTCATCGGGAGCAACAGTTTGGTTTAAAACCTATGATTTCTCACAAGATGATGATGAAGGAAGAGCGATTACACTTGATACCAGCAAGAATATTTTTGTAGCAGGTCAAAGCATAGGATCAGGAACAAGTGATGATTACATTACAATAAAGTTTGATTCGCTTGGAAATACGCTCTGGACTGCACGTTATGATTTTGCCAACGAAGCCGATGTTGCAACAGCAATTGCCGTAAACCCATCTAATGGTCAGGTGTTTGTTACCGGCTATAGCGATGCAAATATTTCTTCGAAAGTTTTGAATTATGATATTGCCACAGTAAAATATTCATCATTAGGAGGACAGCTTTCAACAACTCGTTATAATGGTTCGGCAAATGGCATTGACAGGCCTACTGAAATGGCTATTAATGCAAGTCCGCTTGCATTATCAACTTATATTTTAGTAACGGGTAAAAGCTGGAACGGAACTAACTATGACATTGTAACTTTAAAATATGGAAATGGTTTAGGTCAGCAATGGGCGAGCAAATATGTTGGAGCTGCAAACAAAGATGATGAATCCAGAGATATTTATTTTGATGGAACAGATAGTTACGTTGCAGGAAATTCAGGCAGTTCATCGAATGGAGATGATATTGTAGTTGTAAAATATAATTCAAGTGGTGTTCAGCAATGGGCTACTACTTATAATGGATCGGGTAACTGGAATGATATTGCGTATGGAATAACCGGAAATTCTTCAGGAATTTATGTTACAGGAAGAACAGCGCCGTCATCATCAGGTGATACGGCAAATCTTATTACCCTTAAGTACGATAAAGCAACGGGCACTCAGCAGTGGGCAACAATATTTAATGGAACCGGTAATGGGCTGGATCGTGGTAATGCAATAAGTACAGATCTGTTTGGAAATATTTATAGTGCTGGCGAAAGCAAAGGTTCGGGAACATCGGCAGATATTATTTTACTTTGCTATGATCCTACCGGAAGAAATTCATGGAATGCACGGTTCAATGGTGCAGGAAACGGAGATGATGTTTCAAGAGCAATTTCAATTGATGCTTTAGGATACTTATATGTTGCAGGTTATGCTTACGGTTCGGGTACTGCAGGCTTTGATGCAATCACACTAAAATACTGCCCTCCTCCGCCAGTATATGCTGGTGCCGATGTCTCAATCTGCCCCGGCAGCAGTACTCAATTACTTGCCACCGGCGGCACAACATATTTGTGGAGCCCATCAACCGGATTATCCAGCACAACAATTTCAAATCCTGTAGCAAACCCTTCAGTTACTACTTCCTATGTGGTTACCGCAGACAATGGATTGGGCTGCACAAGAAATGATACGGTTAAAGTCAGCACTAACTCATCGAGTATTGGCGGAACTGCAACAGCAACTCCAACTGCTGTTTGCAGCGGAAGCACTTCAGTAATTTCATTAACAGGAAATGTTGGAAGTATTCAATGGCAGAATTCAACTAATAATATTTCCTTTACCAATATTGCAGGAGCAACCTCAAGTTCCTATACAACACCCGGGCTCACAGTTATCACTTATTACAGAGCATCAGTTACTGATGGGTCATGCGCTTCAGTCTTCTCGAGTACAGCAACTGTTACAATTAACCCTGTATCAATTGGGGGAACAGCTGTTGCAAATCCAGTTTCGCTTTGTGGAAATGGTGCTGTAACAATCACACTCACAGGTTTTACAGGATCAATTCAGTGGCAATCATCTACCGATAATTTAACATTCACTGATATTTCAGGAGCTACTTCATCAACTTATTTTAAATCAAAACAAACAGTTACAACCTATTATAAAGCAAAAGTTACCAATGGAAGTTGTGCTGCTGCTTTTTCAAATACGGCTACTGTAGTTGTAAATCCTAAAGCAACAGCAACCATTACAGCCAGTGGTTCATTAGCGATTTGCGCTGGTGACAGTGTTATTCTCACTGCTAATTCATGCACCTGCACTTACCAGTGGAAGAAAGGTTCCAACATTTTGGCAGGTGAAACAAATAATTCTTACACAGCTAAAACTGCCGGTACTTTTAAAGTTACTGTTACTACCGATAAGGGTTGTTCTAAAACTTCAACAGGAAAATCAGTAACTATAGTTTGCAAAAATGAAGATGCAATAAGCATTAATGAAAGTGAATTTTCAATATTTGCATCACCCAATCCATCTGCTACCTCATTCAATATTGAATTTATAAGCGGATCAACAGATGCTATCTACGTTGAAGTTTTCAACGTATTGGGTGAAAAAGTTTATACCGCAAAACCTATTGTAAATAAAAGTTTAAGCTTGGGAAATGAATTGCCTTCTGGTGTATACATTCTTAAAGCTTTACAAGGCAATCAACAAAAAGAAATCAAACTCATTAAGCAAGATCAATAATAGTAATGTTAAAAAATATTTTAAGATTGGGGGTAACATGTTTGCAGTTGGCTGTTCTCATAAGCATGTCAACCATGCTTCTGGCGCAGCCGACTGCTTCATGGTCTTACCGGTTTAATGGCGAAGGAGATTACAATGACCGCTATACTTGTATGGCTTCTGATGCAGCAGGTAACATTTACCTCGCGGGTTCAACAGTAAACATTGGAACCGACCGCGATTTTCTTATCCAAAAAATTGATGCTATGGGTAATTTTATCTGGAGGCAAGAATACTCATACCAAGGAAATGGCCCCGATGAAGTAACAGCAATTGTTGTTGATGCATCACAATTAGTTTACGTTACCGGTTTTGGAAACAGTAAGGATGCAGGAAATGATTACCTCACTATGAAGTTGGAAGTAAATGGAAACATCTCCTGGCTAAAAACTTACAACTACGCAGTTACCAATCAATATGATCAGGCAAATTCAATTGCACTCGATGTAAATCTTAATGTGATTGTTACAGGCCAAAGTGATGCTGATGAAACAGGAAATAATATTGATGATTACCTCACTATTAAATATTCGAATGCCGGTGATGAGTTGTGGGTTGTTAGATACAATGGATTGGGTGATGCAATTGACAGATCAATTAAGGTTGTTGCAGACGTTTCAAATAATATTTATGTTACAGGAAGAAGCAACAATGGAAGTGATGATGATTATGTGACTATTAAATATGATACAAACGGAAATCAGCAGTGGTTAAAATATGGCGACCGCACCAATAACGATCGTGCTTATGCAATGACGATTGATGCAAGCAGCAACATTTATGTAACCGGCCGAAGCAGCAATGGAAACAACCATGATTTCTACACCATAAAATATAATTCAGCCGGGCAGCAGCAGTGGGCAATAGCTTATGATCATTTTGATGATGATCAGGCACTTGCAATTTGTGTTGATGCAGCCTCAAATGTTTACGTAACCGGAATGAGTGATGGCGATGCAGGTGCTTTTCTTAACAATAACATTCGCACTGTTAAATACAATGCCGCTGGTCAGCAACAATGGACCATTGAATATGATGGTGCTGCCGGCAATGATGATATTCCAACTGCAATCGCGGTTTCGGGAAGTAATCTTTTTATTACAGGCTACAGCGATGCGAATAATACACCTGTAATTTCAAATGATATTATTACACTTGATTATTCTACTTCCGGAACTTTAACGTGGTCAAAATCCTATAGCGGAAGTGGTGGAAATGATGATGAAGGAAATGCATTGATCACAGATGCATCAGAAAATGTTTATGTAGTCGGCTACGAAGAAAATTTAAACCGACAGCGAAATGCATTGGCAATAAAATATGATAATGCTGGTACTCAAAAATTTATTTCAACTTTTGATGGCATCGGTGATAATTCAGATAATCTACATGATATTAAAGTGGATGCCGAAGGAAATATTTACCTCAGTGGCTATTCAGTTCAAAGAGGAAATAACCGCGACTTCTTTTCAATTAAACTTAACAGCAATGGCGATACGCTCTTTACTGCATTTGTAAACGGAACATCACCCGATAGTGAAGATGAGGGGCAAACCTGCGCAATAGATGCAACCGGAAATTTTGTTGCAGCCGGTTTTACAAAAAATGCAGGCACATCAGGTGATTATACAATTGTGAAATGGAATTCTTTTGGCGACAGTCTGTGGCTTCGTTTCTATGATTCACCTTCTCATGAAAATGATAAAGCCTATGATATGCAAATGGATGCAAATGGTAATTTTTATATTACAGGAAGAACAGACAGCGATCCCACCATCAATTCAAATGATGATGCCACCACAGTAAAATTTGACATGAATGCAAATTTTGTTTGGGCAAAGAATTATGCAGGCGCATCGGGCGGTGCAGATCGCGGAAGTATATTAAAAATTTCTGCTGCCGGAAATATTTATGTTGCAGGAAGAACATTTAATGGCAGCAACACCGACATTTTATTACTCAAGTACAACAGCGGTGGCGTACAGCAATGGGTAAAAACTTATGATGGTGGAGTTGGAAATGATAATGTGAATGGGATGGTGGTTGATGCAAATGAAAATGTTTTTCTTGCAGGGAACTCGGCTTCGGCAAATGACACATCAGACATTATTACACTCAAGTATGATGCTGCAGGAAATTTTGTTTGGGAAAAAAGAATTAATAATGGCGGTGGAGATTTTGG
>JAJAYG010000428.1 GCA_026786335.1 Chitinophagales bacterium
GGTTTCAAGAGCAGCTTCAACTATTATAGGCGGATTAACACAAAAGATGAATCGCAAGCAAGCTGCTGAGTTTTCATTTTTTCTTGCGGTGCCTACCATGTTTGCAGCAACGGTAAAAGACTTGTATGATAATCAGCATTTGCTACATGCAGATAATATTACCACACTTATAATCGGTTGTGCAATCGCATTTATAGTTGCCTTACTTGCAATTAAAACCTTTATTGGATTTTTAACCAATCACGGCTTTGTTGTTTTTGGATATTACAGAATTGCGCTGGGCGCAATTATTTTATTGTTGCTGGAATTTGGTAATGGAATTCAAATTCTGTAATGATCCACCAAGAATACAATAATACTTTTCTTCTTTTCAATAAGCCTTACCGGTGGACTTCATTTGATGTAGTAAATAAATTCGTGCGCCTTACAAAATTAAAAACCGGCCATGCAGGTACGCTTGATCCTTTGGCAACCGGTTTACTTATACTTTGCACAGGCAGTCACACAAAAAAAATAGAATCTTTTCAGTTAATGGAAAAGGAATATACGGGTACTATGATGTTCGGTTCAACAACGCCTTCTTTTGATTTGGAAACTGAAGCTGATGAACAGTTTGATTTTTCATTTCTTACAAAAGAAAAATTATTTGAAGAATCAAAAACTTTTTTAGGAACCAAAGAACAACTGCCACCTGCGCATTCAGCAAAAAGAATTGGCGGCAAGCGTTATTTCGATTATGCAAGAGCAGGTAAAGAATTTAAAATTCTACCTCACACAGTCACCTTGTATTCATTCGAGTTTACCCGCATTGAATTTCCCGAAGTTGACTTCAAGATTGTTTGCGGAAAAGGGTTTTACGTTCGCTCATTGGTAAATGATTTTGCAAAGACCTTAGGCAGCGGAGCACACCTTACCAAACTTTGCAGAACCCGCATTGGTGAATACGAACTAACAGCAGCAATGGAAGTAGAAGCGTTTAAGGAAAAAATTATTGGCAGTGAAAGAACGTGACCAATTTTATTATTTTGTAATTATTGAATTGAAATGAAAGTTCACCACAACAATGATTCATTCTCTGTTTTTAAAAATGCGGTGATCACCATCGGCACTTTTGATGGCGTGCACCACGGCCATCAAAAGCTAATTGAAAAAATAAATGTGCTTGCTAAGGAAATAGCAGGCGAAAGTGTGCTCATCACTTTTGAACCACACCCCAGAATGGTAGTTTTTCCTGATGACCGTTCGCTAAAAATTCTTTCAACCATCGAAGAAAAAATTCTGTTGCTTGAAAATTTAAAGGTTGATCATCTGGTAGTTATTCCTTTCAACAAACAATTTTCTCAGCTAACTGCAAAAGAATATGTAGTTGATTTTTTGGTTGGAAAGTTTAATCCTGCAACTATCGTAATCGGCTACAACCATCAATTCGGTCATCATCGGGATGGCAATGTTGAACTGCTTAAAAAACTTTCTGATCAATTTAATTTCAGCGTTGAAGAATTAAACAAGCAAATGATTGATGATATTGAAGTAAGCTCAACCAGAATAAGAATTGCTATACAGGAAGGTGATGTAAAAACTGCCAATCAGTTGCTTGGTCACACCTATTCTTTAACAGGTGTTGTAGTAAAAGGAAATCAATTGGGAAGAAAACTTGGTTACCCAACTGCTAATGTTAAAATAGAAGACAATTACAAATTAATTCCTGCCGATGGAGTTTATGCGATTAGATGCATTTTTGAGATTGAAGAAAAGACGGTTACTAAGAATGCAGTCTGCAGCATTGGTTTTAGACCCACTGTAAATGGGACTTACAGAACTGTTGAAGCTTTCATTTTTAATTTTGATGGTAACATTTATAATCAAAAACTCACCCTCGAATTTGTTGAACGAATAAGAGAAGAAAAAAAATTCGAAACGCTTGACTTAATGGTTGAAGAAATAAAAAAAGATGAAGAGCGGGCAAGAGCGATTCTTGCAAAATAAAAGAGGCGCAAACTCTTGCACCTCTTTTATTATCTGAAAGTTTTTTTGAATCAATGTTTTCCACCACTCTTCTGGCAGCATTTGGGTAAACTGTTATACGAATCTTTATCAGCCATCACATTATCTGCATCGTAACCGCTTTTTGAAATTGCATTTTTAATCTCATCGGCGTTAACCTTGTTGGGTGAATACGAAACCATTAATTTCATATCAGCCATATTCATTTGTGCATCCTTTACTCCTTTAAGATCTTTTACTGCGCCTTCAATTTTTGATTTACACTCATCGCATTGCGCTGAAGTTTGAATGTAAATTGTTTCAGTTTTCTTTTTATCAGTTTGAGCGAATAAAAGAAACGGGATGAGCGCAAGAAATAAAGTTGATTTTACAATTTTTAAGGTTTTCATTTTCTGTTTTTTGTTTTTGTTAATTAATTTAGATTCTGTTATTATAATTATGCTGCAAATTTAGTCAAAGTGCAAGCAATGATCAAGATTCTTTGAGGTATAATTCACTGCTTTAAATTCCTTTCCCAAAAAATTCTTTTTAAATAGAAATCATCTTTGTATTTTTCACGAATCTAAAATTAAAACTATGAGAAAACTTTTTACAATTCTATTGATTTCAATTGCCATTAATAGTTATGCCAACAGCGGAGGACCTGATGTTTGGGGCTATAAATGGTACGACAGCAATGACACTTCGGTTAATGCACCCGTTTATAATTGGATAGACATTACTACTTTTCCGAATGCAACAGGAGTAAAACTCTTAGCCGATGATAATACACGCGGGCCCTTCGTAATGAATTTTGATTTTCATTATTATTGGTATGATGTAAATCAATTTTGGGTTGGCTCAAATGGCTACATCATTTTTCAGGATGAGCAGTTGGCTTCACCTTTTCCTTCTGCAAAAAGCCAAACACCTCCAAACAATTTTATAGGTGCTTTGATGAATGACCTTACATTTCTTCAAACTGACAATCCCGGGCAGTGCTGGTATTGGATGAACGATGCACATGACACTTTGATTGTAAGCTGGCTCGATGTTCCTTTCTATAACACCGGAAACCCTGGCTATACTGGATCAAATACTTTTCAAATCATTCTAAGTGCAGAAGACAATTCAATCACTTTTCAATACGAAAACGTTGATGCTTCATCACCATTCAGCGGTATTTCTTTTGCCGGCATTGAAAACAATTCGGGTGCTGTTGGTTTATGGTGGAGTAATACAAGCGGTTCACCAACCGCCAGCCCAAGTGATTTCTATGCTGTGCGATATGTTTATCCGCTATATGATACGGTTTCTGTTATTGATCCCGGTGTAGACTATTGCGATAATCCGGGCACAAAAGGAATTTTTCTTTCTCAGAGTTCAACACCTTATCCTTTAATTGCAAACATCATTAATTATGGTACCAAAACTGTCGACTCAGTTTTAGTAAATATTAAAGTTAAGGATCCCACAAATGCTACAGTAGTAGATCAAACAACCTATACTGGACCAATTACAAGTTTGCAATCAGTTGCTGCCGCCTCAGCTCAGTCTCTTATTCCAAATCTTGCAGGCACCTGGCAATTTATAACCACAACAGTTTACACGGGAGATGTGGCAAATAAAAACAACTCACAAAAATTGGAGATCGTTGTTGTTGATACTACCGTTAATGATATGATTTTAGGATTTGATGGCAACCAGATCGGCGGATTATCAGGAGTAAATTGGGTTGGTGATGATGGTGGATGCGGAATGTATTTTAAACCTCCATTTTATCCGATTGTAGTTACAAAACTTCAATACTGGATTACGTCAAATTTTAATAATGTTGCATTCAATGCAGAAATTTTAGATGATGATGGAATTAATGGATTACCTTATTCTGTTTACGATTCTATTTATGTTCCATCTGATCAAATCACTTTAAACGGTTGGACAACCTTAGAACTCGATAATCCGGTTGTAATTAACAGTGGAGGATTTTATGTAAGATGGGATATGGATGGAGAAGGAATAACTTTAGGTGCCGCTAATAACCAACCAATTTCTCACAGGTCTTATGAAGTGTTCCAATATGGATGGGGAATCTATCGTTTCGGCTTAGATCAGGATCCCTTAATCAGAGCCGTTTTTGAGAATGGAAATTATCCTACCTCAATTTCAAATATTAATGAAGAAGATTTGAGTTTAAATCTTTTTCCAAATCCTTCCAATGAGAATGTAACACTGCTTTATAACATTCCGAAAGGGAATTCAAAAAACATCATGATACTTTCTGATGTGCAGGGTAAACAAATTCAAACGGTGCAGTTAGCACGTGGATCAGGAATGCATCAAAATAATCTTGATGTTACTAAACTTGCACCGGGTGTTTACTTTGCTACTCTTATTTCAGGCAATGAAAAAACTGTTCAGAAACTTATAGTTGCTAAATAGTTTTTTAATCAATCAATAATAAAAAAGGGAAACCTAAAAGTTTCCCTTTTTTATTATTACAATCTTTTCAATTCTCAATTAAAACTTCTTAAAAACTCATTCACAAAACTATCTTTGCCCGCTATGACGATTGAACAACTAAAAGATTTAAAGAGCCGTGTAGAGGCGCTGAGGAGGTTTCTTTGACGTCGCTAACCGCGAAGACAAAATAAAAGAAGACCAACACCTTTCAACTGCCGCAGATTTCTGGAACGATCCTGCAAAAGCACAATCAGTAATGAAACAGATTCAATCCAATAAAAAATGGGTTGATGATTTCAATGGAACAAAATCCAAAACTGATGAAACAGAAGTCTTGTATGAATTTCTACAAGCAGATGAAGGAAATGAAGAAGATGTGCAAGCACATTATCTGAAAGCGCTTGAATCTGTTGAAGCTTTGGAATTTAAATCCACATTTACCGCAGAGGAAGATTCTTTCAGTGCCATCCTTGATATTAATGCTGGCGCTGGTGGAACTGAAAGTTGTGATTGGGCAGCTATGCTCATGCGAATGTACATTATGTGGGCGCAGAAGAATGGTTACAAAGTGAATGAACTTGACACTCAATATGGTGATGTTGCCGGAATAAAATCATGCTCACTTGAAATTGAAGGTGAGTTTGCTTATGGCTATTTAAAATCTGAATCCGGAGTTCACCGCCTGGTTCGCATTTCACCATTTGATTCTAATGCAAGAAGGCACACTTCTTTTTCTTCCGTCTTTGTTTACCCCGAAGTGGACGATACTATCAATATAGAAATTAAAGATGCAGATGTAAAAATGGAAACAGCAAGAAGCGGTGGTGCCGGCGGACAAAATGTAAACAAGGTTGAAACAAAAGTTATTCTCACTCACATTCCATCGGGCTTTGTGGTTACCTGCCAAACAGAAAGAAATCAATTAGGCAACAGAGAGAAAGCAATGAAGATGTTGAAGAGCAGATTGTATGAGGAAGAATTAAGAAAGAAGAATGAAGCACGTGATATAATCGAAGCCGGCAAAAAGAAAATCGAATGGGGATCGCAAATAAGAAACTATGTACTTCATCCATACAAATTAGTGAAAGATGCAAGAACAGGTTATGAAAGCACCAATCCATTCGCGGTGCTTGATGGTAACTTAGATGATTTTATAAAGTCATATTTAATGGGGGAAAAGAAGGAGAAATAAATTCCACTATGAGAATTTTTTCAATCTTTTCATTCATAATTTGCCATCTCACATTTCCGTATATCTTTGCGCCTCTTAAAAAATATTTACTAACCCCATAAAACTTTCTTAAAAGTACAATGGCCGCAAAAATCCGCTTACAAAGAATGGGTCGCAAGAAGCGCCCTTTCTACCACATCGTGATCGCTGATTCAAGATCACCACGCGATGGAAAATTTATTCAGAAGATCGGAACTTACGATCCAACTACTATCCCCGCAACAATCGATATCAATAAAGACAAAGCGCTTGATTGGTTGCAAAAAGGAGCTCAGCCCTCACCTACTGTTCACAAAATTCTTTCCTTTAAAGGAGTGCTTTTTCACAAGCATCTTTTAAGAGGTGTAAAGAAAGGTGTGCTAACGCAGGAATTGGCTGACAATAAATGGATACAGTGGGAAGAGAAACACGTCAATGACATTATGGATGCTCAAAAGAAAGGGCAATCAGGTGTAAAGAAGAAAAAGAAAAAGGGCGATGAGAAAGCTGCTCCTGCACCTGTAGCCGCACCTGCTGAATAATTTCTTTATATAAAAATTATGGAAAGCTACTTTTACAAAAAGAGTAGCTTTCTTTTTTTAATTTTCATTCAGTAATTCAGCTTGAAAATTATCTTTCACAGATGGAGCAATACATTAAAATCGGCAGAATCAACAAATCATTCGGGTTAAAAGGGCACCTTCGTTTTTTTATTGAGCCTGTTTTTATTACAAGAATTAAAAAACTTGATTGCATTTTTCTTCTCTCCCAAAGCAAACATTTCCCCTACTTTATAGATGAAGTTGATTTAACCGAAACCGGCCATGGAATGCTTCACTTTGAAGAAGTAAAAGACAAAACAATTGCAGATTTTTTGGTAGGAAAAGAAATTTATTTTGATAAATCACTTTTTAAGAAAGAGAAAAAATTTGCCACCCTTGCCGACTTTATCGGATTCAAACTCATTGATGAAAACAAAAAAGTATTAGGCGAACTTAGCGATGTAATTGATTTTGCAACACATGATGTAGGTCAATTTTTTGTGAATGGAAAAGAAGTTCTGTTTCCGTGGAATGAAGAAGTGATTTTAAAAATTGACAAGAAGAAAAAAGAAATTAATGTTCAATTACCCGAAGGTTTGCTCGACATTTATTTAATATAACAAAATGCGAATCGACATAATTACAGTGCTGCCCGAGTTACTCGAAAGTCCGTTCAATCATTCAATATTGAAGCGGGCTAAAGAAAAAAATTTGCTTGAGGTGAATGTGATCAACCTTAGAGATTTTGCAACCAATAAACACAAACAGGTTGATGATTATCAATATGGCGGCGGAGCAGGAATGGTAATGATGATTGAACCGATTGCAAATTGCATTGAAAGCTTAAAATCGAAACAAGATTATGATGAAGTAATTTACATGACTCCGGATGGAGAATTGCTCGATCAACCAATTACAAACAAACTTTCATTACTAAAAAACATCATCATCATTTGCGGGCATTACAAAGGAGTTGATGAAAGAATAAGGAACCATTTTATTACTAAAGAGATCTCAATAGGAAATTATGTGTTAAGCGGTGGTGAATTACCCGCCGCTGTTTTGGTTGATGCAATAGGAAGATTATTACCCGGAGTTTTGAATGATGAGTCCTCTGCCCTCTTTGATTCATTTCAAGATAATCTTCTTGCTCCGCCTGTATATACACGCCCCGAAAAATTTCGCGACTTAACAGTTCCCGAAATTTTACTTTCAGGCGACAATAAAAAGATTGACGAATGGCGGCTCAATCAATCTGTGCAAAGAACCCGAGAACGCCGCCCCGATTTGCTTAATGAGTAAAATGTTTATCCGATTCTTATCATAAATTCGCAGCGCAAATA
>JAJAYG010000429.1 GCA_026786335.1 Chitinophagales bacterium
ATACAATACACCTTCGTCATGTTGCCATAAGAAATCTGAAACTCAACATTTGAAAATGTTGGATTAAAATCACGATCGCTTAGCAGGTATAAATATTTTCCGTCACGGCTAAAAGTTGGTTCGTAACTGTTGTACCAATTATCGGTTACTGCAGTGGCAGTTTTGTTTGCAAGGTTGTAAACGAAAACGCGGTTGTAAGTATTCCACTCAGGTCTTACGAAAGTAATCCACTTGCTGTCGGGCGACCAATCGTAAAAATTATATTCACCAACATCTGAATGTTCATCTTGTGTAATTTGTTTTGAATCAATGTTAACGTACCAGAGTGTTTGCTTGCGATCGCTCCACATAATTTTTTTGCTGTCAGGGCTAAAGCGAATGCGATATTTATAATTGTCACCATTTGAAGTCAATCTTATTGCATCACCATCACCTTTTTGTGGCTTCAAATAAATTTCATCTTCACCCGAAGCATCACTGGTGTAAGCAACATATTTTCCATCGGGGCTCCAGATTGCCTCGCGGTCATGTATGCCATTTGTTTGAGTGAGATTTCTTGTGATACCGCTTTCAGCAGGCACCGTCCAAACATCGCCTCTGCCAATAAATGAAATCCTGTTTCCGTCAGGTGATAATGCACTTCCTTCAATAAACTTAGAGGCATCAACCATTTCTGCACGGCTCCAGCTATCATCATTATCTATTTGCACATTTACTTTTGTTGATTGTTCTGTTTGCAGATTGAAAAGAAAAAGATCACCGCCTTTTTCAAATACTATATTCTTGTCGCCGAGTGATGGAAACTTAATATCGTAATCTGTGAAGTTGGTAACCTTGCGGGTTTGCTTAGTGGTGATGTCATAAACGAAAAGATTCATGGTGCGATCACGATCACTCAGGTAATAAATTTTTGTTCCGCTCCACATTGGTTGCATATCCTGATTGATATTGTTGGTAATGTTCTCCCATTGTTTAGTTGTGAAATCATAAATCCAGATATCATCTGCCATTCCTCCCTCATAATATTTCCAGGTTCTGAATTCGCGGAACACGCGATTGACTGCAAGTTTTTTTCCATCAGGTGAATAAGAACAAAAGCCACCAACCACAAACGGAAGTTCTTCGCTTAATCCTCCTTTTACACCGGCAATAAAAAGTTGTCCTTTAAAATCATTGAATGATTGCTTGCGTGAGCGGTAAACAATGTGATCATTATCTTTCCATGTCATTACCAAATTATTTGGTCCCATGCGATCGCTGATTGCATCTCTGCCAAGTGTTGCAGTGTAGGTTAATCTTTTAGGAATGCCACCATCAGATGGAATTAAATACACTTCAGTATTTCCATCATACTGCCCTGTAAAAGCGATCTGTTTTCCATCGGGAGAAAAGCGGCTGAACATTTCATAACCCACATCATTAGTAAGTTTGCGCGCAGTTCCGCCTGAAGTTGAAACCTGATACAAATCTCCTGCATAGGAGAAAACAATGCTGTTATCATGCACGGTTGGAAAACGAAAAAGTTTTGCCTCTTGTGCATTTGACAAATTGAAAATTGTTTGAAGAATAAGAGTTGATAAAATTATTTTCTTAAAAAATTTCATAGTGGGTTTGTTAAGCGCGCAAATGTAAAAGGAAATAAAAACGGTAGTGCAGTTTTTGTCTAATGGAAATGAAGAGTAGTCGAAAGAATTTTTTTTACTTTCATAAAAAGAATTTTAATTTCCCCTTCCTTTCCAATATTTGTTAAAGAGTATACTAAATTCACAAAATAATTTTCTCTTCAAAAAAACATGATCATGAAAAAACAATTTGTAGTTGCGTTAATGCTTGTTGCTTTTTATTCTTCGGCCCAAAACACTTTTCCTTCAACCGGTAGTGTAGGTATTGGAACAACAGCGCCATCAGCTTCTTCAATTCTTGAAATAAAATCTACAACTCAAGGAGTGCTGATTCCGCGGATGACAAAAACGCAACGCGATGCAATTGTAGCACCCGTTTCGGGATTGCTGATTTATCAAACAAATAATTCTTCAGGTTTTTATTATTACGATGGGGCATGGTCTGCCATAGCACCCAAGAGTGCAAATAAATCGTTGAACAATTTAACTGCGCCAACTTCTATTCCGGTAGATTTACTTCCTGTTTCAATCGGAGCAATTAATTTAGGAAGTGACTTGCTGAAATGGAATAATCTCTACTTAAATAATTTGATTTTCGCAGATGAATCTGTTCAGAGCACAGCATTTATTTCCTACATAAGCGGAGCAGGAATTTCAATTACGGGAAAAACAATTTCAAACATTGGCGATCAAAATGCTTTGGATGATGCAAACCTTAATCTTTCAAATCTTTCCGCAACTTCGATTAATCAATCCTTAATTTCAAATACAAATAATGCTTTCGATCTTGGATCATCTTCATTGAATTGGCGTAACTTATATTTAGGAGGTGATATTTATTCGGGCAATGAAAGAGTAATTAAAAACTCGGGCACTAACAGCTTTTTCGGTTTATCAAGTGGCATAAATAATAGCTCGGGCATTGATAATACTTTTTTGGGAAATGAAAGCGGAGCATCTAACACAACCGGTTATAATAATTCAGCACTTGGTAACCATGCGCTTTATTCAAATACTTTTGGCTACATCAACACTGCAATTGGGGATTCTGCTATGTTTTCCAATGTTGACGGATACGTCAATACTGCTGTAGGAGATGGAGCACTCTATTCCAACACAAGTGGATCCAAGAATACTGCTGTTGGTGCTTACACGATGCACTCAAATACGACCGGCAAAGTGAATACCGCAATTGGCGGGCATGCGCTATTTAGTAATACGCTTGGCGATGCAAATGTTGCCATAGGTGCTTCCGCAATGGAACATAGTACCATCGGTAATACCAACATCAGCATTGGTAAATCATCAATGGTGAACCTGATCAATGGTAGCAACAATACAGGAATCGGTAATCATGTTTTGTATTCCAATACATCACTTAATTATTTAACAGCAGTTGGTGATTCTGCACTATCATTCAACAATGGAGGCAGCGGGCAGAATGTTGCTTTTGGTGCATCGGCTGGATATGCAAATTCTACAGGCTCAAACAATTGTTTCATTGGATATCATGGAGGTATTACGGTTGCAACCGGCAGTCAGAATACTTTTGTCGGAAGCCTTACCGATGCCTCGGGAATCAACCTTACTAATGCAACAGCGATTGGTTATAGTACTGTTGTTACAACAAACAATTCAATGCGTTTTGGAAATGGAAGCGTAACCTTCTGGGGCTTTGGGGCAAATCAATCAGCAAACAAAGCCTTGATCGTTGGTACATCAGCTTTAAATGGCAATGGCGCATATTGTACAACCGGTGGCACATGGACCAATACAAGCAGTCGTTCATTAAAGGAAGATTTTTCATTTCTTGATAAACAAGAAATACTTCATAAAATAAATCAATTGGAGATAAGTAAATGGAAGTATAAGGGAACTGAAAATGAATATCACATCGGCCCAATGGCTGAAGACTTTTACGCTGCATTTAAAGTTGGGCATGATTCACAATCCATTTCAACAATTGATCCAGCAGGCATTGCATTAATTGGAATTCAGGCTTTGAATGAAGAAAATGAATTACTGAAAAAAAACCTTGCAGCACAAAACACAGAGATTGATGATTTAAAAAATAAAGTTTCTGATATGAAAAACTTAATGCTTCATTTAGAGCAATCCATTAACGATTGTTGTTTAGTCAAATCAAATTCTTTGGAAACTCCTACTAATATTTCTTCTCCAGGCACCTTGGCATCACTTGAACAGAATAATCCCAATCCATTTAATAAGAATACACTCATAAATGTTTTTCTTCCTTCAAATATCACCAGTGCCCAATTAATAATTTCAAATATTCAGGGAACAACATTGAAAGAATTTAAGATCAGCCAAACTGGAAGTACTCAATTACAAATTTATGGGGGCGAACTTGCTGCAGGTGTTTATTATTATTCATTAATAATAGAAGGTAAGGCGGTTTCTACAAAAAAAATGGAATTAATTAAAGATTAAAAAGCATTGGCAACGCCAAGAATTAATTCAAATTGAGGCAATAAATAAGTCGGAAATAAATTATTTTTAAAAAGTTTCTGCTTGCCTTATGCAATCATTTTTTCATAGACAAAATATTCTGATTATCCATGATGTTTTTC
>JAJAYG010000430.1 GCA_026786335.1 Chitinophagales bacterium
CATTAATGCAGCAAGCAGTTTATCAGCATCTTCTTTTGAAAGTTTGGGTTGCTGCCCTTGCTTTTGCTGCTGATTTTTTTGATCCTGATTATTTGCTTGCTGATCTTGTTTCTGATCCTGTTTTTGGTTCTCATCTTTGTTCTGACTCTGCTGATCTTTATCTTTCCCATTCTGGTCTTTATTATTTTGTGCGCCATCGCCTTTATTATTCTGCAACATTGCATTTGCATAGGCAAGGTTGTATTTGGAATCTTCATCGGCAGGGTTAATCTTCAGCGCACTCTTGTATGCTTTTACTGCTTCATCCCATTTTTTCAGCTCTAAAAAAGTATTGCCAATGTTGTGATATGCTTTTGCTTTTACTTCATCATTAGCATTAGTTTGAGCCGAAAGCTGAAATTGTTTTTGCGCATCATCATAACGCTTTTGATTATACACTGCATCACCTAAATTAAATGTTGCTTCAGGCATGTTATTTTTAATATCAAGTGCCTTTTTATAATCGGTTTCTGCTTCGGTATAATTAGCGCTCTCAAAGTTTTTGTTGCCGCTTCGTGTTTGCGTCTTCTCCGGTTGGTTTGAAAAAGGAACTTGCGAAAATGATTTTGCAGCTAACAAAATAAAAAGCAGCGCAACAAAAATTGTAATTGAAAATCGCGTGAAATTTTTTGAACCGAATTTTGAATCTTGCTTTTTCATTTCCTAAAATTTTAATGAGAATTTAGTTTTCTTTTCACTCAGCCACCATTCAAGCAGCAATAATATGGCAGCAATTGCAAGGCACCATTGAAACTGATCGTCAAAATCGGTAAACACCATTTCTTCAAAATCTTTGGTGCTTATTCCTTTTAACTCTTTTAAGAGTGAACTAACTTCATCATTGCCGCTGCCGAGTAAATAATATTTTCCGTTCCCTTTTAAAGCAATGTCTTTTAGTATTGCTTCGTTCAGTTTTGAAAGTACAATGTTGCCTTCTTCATCTCTTTTAAAATCATTTCCCATGGGAATAGGGGAGCCATTAGGTGAACCAACCCCGATGGTATAAATTTTTACTCCCTGCTTTGAAGCTTCCGAAATTTTTTCTTCAACACCACCTTCATTGTCTTCACCATCAGTAATTATTATCAGAGCTTTGTGATTGTTGTCGCCTTTAACAAAACCCTGTTCAGCCAAATCAATTGCCTCTGAAAAATTTGTTCCCTGCGTGGCTACCATGTTTGTGTTAATTGTTCGCAAATACATTTTTGCAGCACTGTAATCAACCGTTAATGGCATTTGCATATAGGCATTGCCGGCAAAAACAATCATTCCGAGGCGGTCGTTATTGAGTTGATCAATAAAATTTGAAATGAAATTTTTTGCACGATCGAGGCGGCTTGGTTTTACATCGGTGCTCATCATTGAATTAGAAACATCGAGGGCAATCATCACATCAATGCCTTCCCGTTTAACTTTTTCTTGTTTGGTTCCAACTTGTGGATTAGCAAAGCCAAGAATTATAAATGCATAGGCAAACAACAAAAGGAAAAACTTTAAAACAGATTTTCTATTGGAGAAATCAGGAATTAATTGAATCACCAGTGAACGGGTACCAAATTTTGAAATTGCTTTTTTGCGCCAGAAATAAAAGTAAATGAATAATAGCGATGCCGGAATTGTCGCCAGCAAAAGCCATAAATATTCTATGTGTTCGAATCGAAACATTTACGGAACGCTTTTTAAAAATAAGTACCTGAATATTATTTCACTTAAAAGAAGCAATGCAGCAAGAAAGGCAAATGCATAAAATTTTTCTGTCTTCCTTTCAAAAGCACTCACCTCAATTTTTGTTTTTTCTAATTGATCTATCTGACTGTAGATTTCTCTCAAACGTTTAGTATCAGTCGCACGAAAATATTGACCGCCGGTTTTCTTTGCGATGTCTTTTAAAAGTTGCTCATCTATCTGCACATCCTGATAATCGAAAACCAACTCACCGTTTGGGGCCATTCCAACCGGTGTCATTGCTTTTCCATTGGTTCCAATTCCAATAGTGTAAACACGCACACCATATTGCATTGCAATATCGCAGGCGGTTAAAGGATCAATGAGACCTTTATTGTTTACGCCATCAGTCATCAGGATTATAACTTTACTTTTTGCCTGGCTTTCTTTCAATCGTTGCGTTGCGGTTGCTAATCCCATCCCTATGGCAGTTCCATCTTCAAGCAATCCATTTTTTATTTGTGCTAATTGACTTTTAACAATTGCATGATCAATAGTTACCGGGCATTGCGTAAAACTTTCGCCTGAAAAAATTACCAATCCAACTCTGTCATGCGGTCTGCCTTGAATAAATTCAATGGCTTCATTTTTTGCAGCTTATAATCGATTGGGTGAAAAATCTTTTGCAAGCATCGAAGAAGAAACATCGACAGCAAGCACAATATCAATTCCTTCAGTGGTCATTTTTTCTTCGTCATAAGAAGTTTGCGGCCGTGCTAATGCAACCAGTAAAGAAATAATTGCCAATAATCTTAAGGCAGGAAGTAATTTTTTTAAGGTTGCTCTAAATGGATTTGTAAAGCCTGCAAAAGAATTGGTTGAAGAAAGTTTGAGAGAAGCAAAATTTTTCTTGTAATAAAAATACCACCACAAAGCTGCAAGAACAATTACAAGAGGAACTAACCATAGCACCCATTGGTTTGCAAACGCGATATGTGTGAGATTGCTAAACATTTATTTTCTCCTCTGTCTTCAAATCTTTTTGTTCAGTTAGATCAATGAAATGAAATGCGCTTTCCACTGATTTAATATTGGTAGCGGGTGCAGGAATTATTTTTGCAAACTTTACCATGTCGGCATTCGACAGCATCTTGAGTAATAAATTCTTTGCTTCGACATTCATCGAATAGGAATTAATCTGCTCTTTGATTTCCTCTGTAGTTGATTCCAGCGCAAGCCAGTTGAAGCGATACTCAAGATAGAGCCGAAGAATATCAGTTAGGCGGCTGTAATATTTTTTCACTTCATCCTGTTGCCATAATTTTTCTTCCTCCAATTTTTTTAATTCTCTGCGCGCCCACACATGCGGCAGATCTTTTGGTTTTGGCCTTTCAATAATTTTGGGTTTTCTGTTCTTCCTTCTATAGCGAACGTAAAGTATGAGTGCAATGATGGAGGCAACAAGAATGAATCCTCCAATGTAAAGTGGGATAAATTCTTGCCATGAATATGGAACTTCGAGAGGTGGTTTAATTGGTTTGAATGCTTTGGAAGTATCAACTGCAATGGTTCTAACTGTAATTAAAATAGAATCGGTGATCAAACTATCAATTGCTCCGCTTTTGGTTTTGAAATATATTTTCTGCGGCCCTGCAAAATAATTTCCTGAATCATAGGCTGACACAATAAAGCTTTGGGAAAGAGTAGTTGAGTTGTTGTTTATAGAAGTGTCAATCGTAGATGCCTTTACTAATTCCATGTGACCAATACTATCAGTAACTTTTGGCATCGAAACAATTAAATCATTTGAAAAATTTATGTTGAGTTTCAAATTCAAAAAATCGCCAATGAGAATATGGGTTGAATCGGCTTTAAGTGTTGCAGAAATATTTTGTGCAATTAATTTTTGGGAATAAAAAAGTGAAATCAAGAGCGTGCATAAAAAAACAAATGCAAAAACGATTTTATGAATTGCAGAATAGCAATACATCTGTTTTATTTCAACAAATATTTTTTCTTCGCTGCTTTTCATTTCACAATTCACACTTGATTAATATTTTCACTTTTCACTTTTCACAATTCACAATTCACAATTCACAATTCGCGTTTGAATCATCTCTTCAATTCTCTTTTCTTAAACATATTCATTAACGCAACCACATAGCTGTCTTCAGTTTTTAAAGATTCAAGTTGCGAACCGCTTTTGCCAAACAGGTCTTTAACATTTCGCAGATTCTCTTTGAAGTCTTTTGCATACTTATCACGCAAAGATTTTTTTGAAGTATCGATCCAGAATTCTTTTTTTGTTTCGGCATCCATTACTTTTATTAAACCTGCATTGGGAAGATTTGCTTCACGTTCGTCGTAAATGTGCAAACCGATGAGGTCATGTTTCTTTCCAACAATATTGATCGAGTTCTTAAAATCCTTTGCGGAGTGTGTGGTTGAATCAGATATGAGAAAGTCTGAGATTAAAAAGGCAATACATTTTTTCTTCACCACATTATTTAAATATTTCAAAGCCTCCGCAATGTTAGTTTCAGATTTTTTAGGATGAAAATCATAGATATCAGAAATAATTCTAAGAATGTGAGTCTTCCCTTTTTTAGGCGGAATAAATTTTTCCACTTCGCTGCTGAAAAAAATTACGCCTACTTTATCATTGTTTGTGATGGCAGAAAATGCAAGGATGCCGCTGATTTCTGCAATGATGTGATTCTTGAATTCATTTTGAGTACCGAAAAAAGAAGACTGACTTACATCAATCATCAACATCAATGTAAGTTCTCTTTCTTCCTAAAAAACTTTTACATAAGGCTTGATGTTGCGGGCAGTAACATTCCAGTCAATTGTTCTTACATCGTCACCATATTGGTATTCGCGCACTTCACTAAAAGAAATTCCTCTGCCTTTAAAAGCAGAATGATAGCTGCCCGAAAAAATCTGATTTGAAAGTTTTCGGGTTTTGATTTCAATGCGCCGAAGTTTTTTTCGTTTTTCTTCGTTTGAAAGCTGTGAGATATTGTTGATTGTTTTCTTCATATTTAATAATGCAATAATGAAAATTGAACATTAAGATACCCTGGAATTATTTTCTGCTTCAATGAACCAAATTCAACTTTCAACTTTCATTTATTAATTCCTACGGCACTTCAACAGCATTTAAAATTTCGCTTATCACATCTTCGGGCGTAATATTTTCAGCCTCTGCCTCATAGGTTAATCCAACGCGATGGCGCATCACATCATAGCAGATGGCTCGCACATCTTCGGGGATTACATAACCTCTTCTTTTTATAAATGCATAAGCCTTGGATGCTACTGCCAGATTAATACTTGCACGCGGTGACCCCCCATAACTTATGAGTGGTTTCAGTTTAGCAAGTTTATATTCTTCAGGTTTGCGTGTTGCAAATACGATATCGAGAATGTAGCGTTCAATTTTTTCATCCATATAAATATCGCGCACTGTCTTTCTTGCATTCATAATTTCTTCTTTGCGCACTACAGGGTTAATTGTTTTGTCAACA
This sequence comes from Chitinophagales bacterium, assembly GCA_026786335.1. Taxonomy (GTDB): domain Bacteria; phylum Bacteroidota; class Bacteroidia; order Chitinophagales; family UBA10324; genus JAJAYG01. The sequence goes on from JAJAYG010000430.1 coordinate 5,235, forward strand.
AGCTGCATGTTCTGCCTTATGATCAGTTGCTCTTCATCTTTTTTTGGATAATTGATTACAGCTTTCAACATAAAGCGATCAACCTGCGCTTCGGGGAGTGGGTAGGTGCCTTCCTGTTCAATAGGGTTTTGCGTTGCAAGCACAAGAAATGGTTCTTCGAGCAGAAAGGTTTTATCACCGATTGTAACTTGTTTTTCCTGCATGGCTTCGAGCAATGCTGATTGAACTTTAGCAGGCGCGCGGTTAATTTCATCTGCCAAAACAAAGTTTGCGAATACCGGACCTTTCTTAACTGAGAAATCATTTTCCTTTTGACTATAGATCATGGTGCCAATTAAATCGGCAGGCAGAAGATCGGGCGTAAACTGTATTCTCGAAAACTTCGCATGAATAGCAGCAGCTAAAGATTTTATTGCCAAGGTTTTTGCAAGGCCGGGAACACCTTCTAAAAGGATATGGCCATTTGAAAGCAATGCGAGCAGCAAGCGCTCAACCATATACTTTTGACCAACAATTGTTTTCCCTAACTCAAGATTGAGTAAATCGATGAATGCGCTTTCACGATTGATGCGCTCATTTAAAGCGGCAATATCAACTGTTGTATTTGTTGTGATTTCTTCCATAAAATTATTTTTCGGCGCACAAATGTAAGTGGCGACTTGACTTGATGTTGGACTTTAAGTTTTTTTTAGCATTTGGCGTTTTGATTTTTAACAGATGTTGAACTGAACATTAAGTTTTGAGAATTCGCATAATTTGTTCAATTTTGAATTGTATTCTAAGGCAAGGAAATTCTTGCAGTTAAAAAAAAGTCCATGATGAAAAATTTCTATTCCTGTTTTGTACTGTTGGCGTTAGCATCCATATTTTCAAAAACAACTATCGCTCAGTTCTGTTATTTAAATCCTTTACCGGGTTCTGTAAATCACAATAAGCAAACAACAATTACAATAAGGAACGGCAATGAGATTGATGAGTCTTCAATTCATTATCGAAAGCTATTTGACATTACCGGTACAGTAAGCGGAGTACATGGATACACAGCAAGTTTGTGCCGCGATCGTAAAACCATTATTCTAAAACCACAATCAATTTTTGCAGATGGTGAAACCATAGTTGTAACTATTCATGATCGTTTAAGAACTAAAGAAGGAGGTAGGATTAACGGAAAAACTTTTTCATTTCAAATAAGAAGTGAAATAACGCCTGAGCAGAAAAAACGAAATGCCGAACTCGATAGCATGATTAATGCTGAGGAGTTTAGCAATGATCCTCAACTTGAAATGCGTGATCTTAATCTTGATTCACTTCCTGCATACACCATCACAACGAACAACAACGCAGCACCGGGAGAAATTTTTTATAACAATCAAAGTGATTTTAACCCGGCCTACACTAATTGCTTTAATACTATTATTGAGAATACCGGTTCAGTTACATGGGCTAAAGACATGGGCGCTAACGGTCATGATTTTAAAATCAATTACAACGGATACTTAACCTATTGGGACTTTAATAAAAATTATTGGTTTGTGATGGATTCAAACTACAACGTTATTGATTCTCTTTATCCCGGTAATGGATATGAGACTAAAGCAAACCCCCATGATGTTTCTGTATATCCCGATGGACATGTTATTTTATTGGTAACAGAAAAGCAGGATGTTGATTTATCTGCATATGGCGGATCCGCGGCTTGTAATGTAGAAGGAGTTATTGTTCAGGAATTGGATGCTGATAGAAATGTGGTGTTTGAATGGAACAGCTTCGATCATTTTCAAATTACTGATGCAGAGAGTCACATTTCACTTACCAATTCCTTTTTAGATTGGGTACATGCCAATACAGCTTCAAGAGATGTTGACGGTAACATTTTACTCTCGTGCAGAAATTTTTGTGAGGTAACAAAAATTGATTTTAATACAGGAGAAATTATATGGAGATTAGGTGGTGAAAAGAATCAATTCACTTTTGTGAATGACAGCACACAAAATAATTTCAATTATCAGCACGATGCAAGGCGAATTGAAAACGGAAATCTGTTGATGTATAACAATGGAAAATTTCAATCACCGCAAAGATCAAGTGCGAAAGAGTACCGATTAGATGAAGTAAATAAAATTGCAACACTTGTTTGGTACTATGAGCATCCTGATGTTGCGGGGCAACACGTATATGGCCCGGCGACGGGGAGTGCACAGCGATTGCCCAATGGAAATACGATGATTTGCTGGGGTACAGTTTCTGGTAATGTTGACCGCCCTTCAATGACTGAAGTTGATTCTTTAAAAAATATTACCTGGGAAATGAAGTTCGATGCCTATGGCGATAAGTGTTATCGTGTTCACAAATACGAATGGAATCCATGTGCTTTGGTAAATACAGAACATGTTACTGTTAAAAAAATAACCAGCACCTCAGCTAAGGTGAGTTGGAATTCGGTTAAGAATGCAACGGCTTACGATCTTCAATACCGCAAACTTGGAAACACCACATGGAAGCTGAAGAATACAACTAACACCAGCAAGAAACTAATAAACCTTTCACCTGCAAAATCATATGAATATCAATTGCGTTCGTATTGCACCAATGGTTATGTAAGTGATTGGTGCTCGCTGGATACGTTTGCGACTTTGCCAGCGAGGTATTTGTTAAATGTAAATGAAGACAAGTTTTCATTTTCTATTTACCCAAATCCTGCACAACAATATTTGTTTATTGCATCCGATTCTGAATTTGAAGGAAATGCTGAAGTAAATATTTTTGATTTGGAAGGAAGACTTATTCTAACAATTAGGAAAACGGTAATAGCAGGAGAAAAAGAAATTAAGATTGATGTTTCAATTTTGCATTCAGGGGTTTTTATTGCCGAAATAAAATCCAACTGTATAAATCAAAAATTCAAATTTGTAAAGGAGTAAAAATTGATCAACTTTGCCACAACCAAATCAACCACATGAGAAAATATTACAAACAAGTGTTGCTTTCACTTGCATCTATACTTGCTGTAAGCACTGTAAATGCTCAATTCATTTATCTAAACCCGTTGCCAGGCTCAAAGTACCGTAACCCGCAAACAACTTTGGCAATAAGAAACGGGGCATTAATTGACAGAACTTCATTTCAAAATAAAAACTGGTTAGACATCATTGGTTCAAGAAG
>JAJAYG010000431.1 GCA_026786335.1 Chitinophagales bacterium
AGCATAGTGAATGCAAAGCATCGCTGTTGTTTAGAAAAGAAAAAGCAATCGCAAATCATTTTTATCAGTTAAACAAAGAAGGTAAATCGCTGCTTGCACGATTCAATGCATCGAATCAAAAATTAGAATTGGTGAAGCGGCGTTCGGCATTCAGAATTCTACCGCGAAATGCAGAACAACTTTTTGCGCTCGATGCAATTCTTAACCCTAACATCAGTTTAATTACCATACAAGGTGTTGCAGGAACAGGAAAAACTTTACTCTCACTTGCCGGAGCATTGGAGCAGCGCAGGGATTTTCATCAAATATATTTAGCGCGGCCTGTGGTGCCACTTAGTAATAAGGATATTGGTTACCTGCCCGGCGATATTAAGTCGAAACTCTCACCTTATATGGAGCCACTGTGGGATAACCTGAAATACATAAAAAATCAGTTCACAGATAAGGATAAAGAGTTTAAGCAAATAAGTGAAATGGTGGAGCATGAAAAATTGGTGGTGTGTCCGCTCACTTATATAAGAGGAAGAAGTTTCTCTAATGTTTTTTTTATTGTTGATGAAGCGCAAAACTTAACGCCGCATGAAGTAAAAACAATTATTACCAGAGCAGGAGAGAACACAAAAATTATTTTTACCGGCGATATCCATCAGATAGATACACCATATCTCGATTCACGCAGCAACGGACTTTCTTATTTGATTGACAGAATAAAAGGAAGTGCCATGTATGCACATATTACATTGGAGAAAGGTGAGCGCAGTGAACTCGCTAATCTTGCGAATGAATTGTTGTAAATGTCTTGCAGGTTTTTTTGAAAGAATAAAATTCAGTGCGGCATTAGCTCCTAAGTTTTTTTTCCGTTTAGTTTATGCAGCACAAAAATTGCAAACGGAATTAATGAACAACATGCAATTCCAATAACAATGCTGTACAAAATGAAGGCAAGTAAATAGTTGCTGAAATCGGGTGTTGCTTTTTGTAAACTCTGTACACTGTGAAAAGGATGGCTGCTTAGTTCTTTCATTACCCAACTATTCAGTTGAACCATTACCATTCTGTCACTAAAATATTTTGCAAGCAATTCATACTGCGACTGCAATCTTTTTATTTCTTCCAACTCACCTTTAGAAACAGGAGTTGAAATTTTATGAAGTTCATTAACAATTAAATTGAACTGCTGTGTTATTTTATCAGTACTGTCTACGCCGGCAGTTGCAAACACCTGTTGCATTACTGCCATTCTTGTATTTATATCTTCCTGAATTAATTGCAGACTCAACTCATTAACACTTGCTACCAGGTAATTTGTAACAGCAGCGCATTGATAACGATCGGGCCATTTAACTTTAAGATAGTAAGTGTTGAAAGCGGATACATCAATGCTTATTCTATTTCTTATTTTTTCCTGAAGCCGGGCGCTGTCAATTGCATTTGTAATTTGATCATTAAGATTAAATTTTTTGATAACATCATTGATGATTTCATCCGAGTAAAAAAGCATGAGTGTTTCATTTGCCGAAGCATCATTTACCGGTTAGTAGGATACCACTTCTTCCAATCGCTTACAGAAAACCTTGCTGTGGCAGAATAAGAAGAACAGATTTCAAAATTCCAAAAAGCGGCAGTTGAAGAAGTAAGGAAAATAAAAATGGTGAGCATCAGATTCTTTTTCATAATGCGCAACATCAACAAAATCTCCCACCACAAGCCTTCATTAGTATTTGTGATGGCAGCATGTTTCAAACCGTTTCCATTGCCCGAAGCGGAATTAATATTTTTTGTAATAATTTCTTCTTCTTCTTCTTTCATAAATAATTCAAGAATATATTTTCAAATAAATTCCTTCTGATTATTGGCTTGCTCCCGGTTGCTGCTTCTTTGTTTTAAATAAGCTGCAAGCATAATGCTGTTGAAGAGAGAAAAGTAAACAACTCCTGCTTCAGTTTCAAACATTGATTCAGTTAAAGTACTTAGTATAAATGATGTAATAAAAACCCCAAGTAAAAAGTTTTTTCCTTTAATCGAATGGTAAAGTGAAACTGCGAAGAGCATCAGCAAAAAAAATATTCCCAAAATTCCTGTAGCCAGTGATGTTTGAAGTAATTGATTGTGTGCGTTCAAACGGTCGGTGAGCGGCCAATCAAGATGTTCAATTTTATATTCCTGAAAAAGCACATCATTATCATCACCGGTACCATAACCAAATATTGGCTGACGAAAAAATAACTTCGAAGCAGCCTTCCAAATCACAATCCTTTCATTAATGCTATTAACAGTATTATATGAATAAGGAGTTGAGATTTCATTTCCAATATTCTCCAATCTTGATTTGGTTGAAGGAAATAAAAACAGCAATGCAATCAGTGATGCCACGATTAAACCAGAATAGAGTGTGATAAGTATTTTTTTCTTTTTAACAATGAGTGTTGGAGGTAATAAAATTAAGAGTAGCAATAAGATGAATATTTGTTGACGGGCTGCCAGAATAAAGATCATGAAAATAAAAAGTAAAACAGCAGCCACATAGCATGAGGTTTTTATAATTGAATTGGAAAGCGAAATATTTTTTGCAAGAATTGAAATCATTAAAACAAAATACAGCGAGAGGTAAGCCGGATTTATTTTTAGGAAAATAGTAAGGCGGCGGGTAGCAAAAAGGTTTTCTCCATTTTTAAGGTAGATGATTCCTCCATGAATGATGAGTAACAGCGCACACAAAATTCCACCTGCAATAAAAGCAGTAAGCAGCGTATTTATTTTTGGAAGTTTAATTTTTGATTCGGCTAAAAACACCAGTGGAAAAATAAACATCGAAATCCTCAACACTAATTTTCTCACCGCTTCATTTTGATTGGCAGAATAAAAGAGCGCAGCCGCATAGACCAATGCAAGTGCAATGCAACTGAAAAAAATATTTCGGTTTACTTTATTTAAAAATGAAATGCGAAAGTGATTTGCCCAAAGCCAAATTATAAAGGCCGTTACCATAAATATTCCTGTGTAGCCGGTGTGAATTGGTAGCAGAAATGAAATGGCAATAAGACACCATGAAAAAATAAATTCAATGGGTGTGTTCAATATGGGTTTCATAAAAAATACAAAGCAGAAAAAGATAAGTTCCTATTAGTGGCCAAAAACTTTTTCACCATCAACATAAGTCGCCAATACTTTAACAG
>JAJAYG010000432.1 GCA_026786335.1 Chitinophagales bacterium
GTGTGGGTTCAAAGTAAATTCAATTTCATTTCATCAATAAAAAAGCACTCCTGAAACAGGAGTGCTGAAAAATATTCCCGATTTTTATTTGATCGCATCACTGCAATTTATTTATTCAACAACAACCTGTTTCGTAATTGTTTTTTCGGCAGTTTTCATTTTAACAAAATAAATTCCTGCCGGCGCTGTACTTAGGTTGACTTTGAGCGTTGCGTCTTTTACCAAACGATAAGAGCTCCATATTTTTTGACCAACCAAATTAAAAATCTCAACTGATGAAGTACTTCCATCCACTAATATTTCAAATGCGCCTGTTGTTGGATTTGGGTAAATTTCAAAATCAGATTCACTTTCATTATTCAATTGCAACTTAACCGGCAAAGTGGTAAAGTTTGCATCAGAAGAAAATTCTGAAAACACATTAGGTGATGCCCCACATTTTGTTTTAACCGACCATGTATATTTTGTATTGCTTATTAAACCACTGATAGTTTTTGTATTTGAAGATGCAACCACGGTTGAATAACTGCCGCCACTTGTGAGTTTGTAACGTACTTTATAACTAAGAGCACATGAATTACTGTTCCATGTTAAGGTTGCTGAAGTAGCAGTAATACTGTTTGATGCAAGCCCATCGGGGATTTTGCAAGTGATGGTAATATTTACTCCATTATCAGAACCGGTTATAACAGGAGAGGAGGATACAACTCTTATTCTGTAAGCGGTGCCCGAAGTTTGTGATGCAGGAATGGTGCAAGAAATAGTGCCTGAGGTAAGAGAAGATAAAGTGCCAATTGTTGTTGGCGTTGCAAAACTTCCTGTTGAGTTTGAAAGTTGTGCTGTAAAAATATTTCCTGCATTAAAAGTTCCGTTAGCGGTATAGCCCACACTAAAAACTTGATTTGGGCAAAGTGGATTCGGAGAAATGGTATTGGTGGTAATAGTAGGATTTACAACAGCACCAACTAAATCTGACTGCCATATTCCTCTGCCATAAGTAGCTGCAATTAATTTATTAGAGGTGTAGTTAATATCAAGATCATGCACCATTACATTGGGTAATCCATCATTGTAAAAAATCCAGTCGGTAGTATTATCATCACGATAGTAAACACCGATATCAGTGCCCGCATAAATTCTATCGGGAGAATTTTTTTCATAGACGATCGTATTCACAGGTAGATTGGGCAATGTTCCCGAAACATTTGTCCAGGTGGTTCCGCTATTCGTTGATTCAAAAACTTTATTGCCCGAGGAATAACCGCTCATGCAAACCCAAACGTGTGCAGGGTCACTGTTGCTAACTGCAATGTTTTCAATTCCACATGATGAAACGGGCAAAGTTCCTGTAATGGTTGTCCATGATGTTCCACCATTAGTAGTCATTTTTATTTTTTGAACATCGCTTACATAAAGATAGCTTGCATTCGATGGCGCAATTGCCATTGCAGTTAATAGTGATCCTGTACTCAAAAGATTACTCCCGATGTTTGTCCAAGAGGTTCCTTGGTTGGTTGATTTGTAAATGGAAGCATAGGCCGCGTAAATTGTAAGATGGTCAGTTGGATGCATAACATAAGGTGTAATCCACGCACCGCTTGAAGGAGCGATGTTACTGAATGATGTTCCACCATTTGTTGATCGTTGCAAAGAACCATACTGATAACTCGTGTAAACAGTTTGTGTGGTAGTATAATCAACCATGCAGTCCATTCCATCGGCGCCATAAACTTGTTTCCATGTATTGTCGTTTCCGTTCCAACGGTTACTTCCATTATCCTGCCATCCCGAATAAATAATATTAGGATCAGTTGCGCCGGATGAAAATCTGTAGAGCTGTGAAATAGCAAGGCCATTACTTTTATCTGTCCAGGTTGTTCCGCTATTTGATGTTGTAAAAATTCCACCATCACTTGCTGCATAAAATGTTGAGGTGCTTCCGGGAAGAAAATCAAGATCGTGATTATCGGCGTGAGAATAATTTGAAGAAGAAGAGCTTGTGCTGTTTGCTGTAGTCCAGCTTGTTCCACCGTTGGATGATTTTACTATATTCAATCCTCCTGCTAAAAGGTAATCTGCATTGGTTTGGCTGCATGCAAATGCAATATCATAATAACCATAGAATCCTGCACCCGACGGAAAAGTTTTTGTGCTCCATGTTGTTCCCCCATCTGTTGATTTATAGAAACTTCCGCTTTCACTTATTGAATAAATGGTGAGTGAACTTGCTGCCGAAACTTCAATGGAGATTCTTCCGGTACCGGCACTGCTTTTCATGGTAGTCCATGTAACACCTGCATCGGTTGATTTGTAAAGTGTGTTATTGCCACCTGCATAAATAGTATTTGCATCGGTAGTTTTAAATTCTATATCGTAGCAATGATTGCTGTTTACTATTGACCAGGTAACCCCGGCATCTGCCGTTCTATAAATTCCTGATCTTGTTGCCGCTAAAAGAATGTTAGAATTGGTTGGTTGAATTACCAATCGCTGAATAATATTTCCTGCATCCTGCGTAAAACTCAAACCTGTTGTTGACCAGGTTGATCCTCCATCGTTTGATTTAAGAACTCCTGCAGAATACAGGCCGCCCCAAAAATCATTATCACTTCCAAATTCATAACCATAGCCATCACCTGTAGCAATCCAAATGTTATTGTGATTGGTTGCATCAATTGCAATGTCAGCAATGCTAAGAACAGGAATGCCATCGCTTAATGCTGTCCATGTAGTTCCTGCATCAGTTGTTTTCCAAACACCACCGCCTGCTGAACCAATAAAAATAATATTTGAATTAGTAGGGTCGAAACGCATTACGTTTATTCTTCCGGCACCGCCTCCGTTAGAAGGAACAATAGCAGTTCCAACAGGCGACCAGGTTGCAGTGCGAAGTGTTGCCGCTTCAGGATGTTCTGTTTTGTATTTGCTCCATTCTGTCCACAGAATTGTTGGATCAGGAACTTCGCCGCTCGGAAATGTTCTTTGCTCCATTAGAAATTGCCAGCGGCGGAATTTCTCAAGTATATCATCACTTCCTTCTTCATCATTTGAAGTTGATTGAGTTTGATCCACGGTATTTAAAAATTTATCACGGGTTTCATAAAAATTTTTCCTTAAAGAAATATTTTGTTGCTGATTATTTTGTGATAACGCTGTTAAAGAAATTGTGACTAAGACAAGCAGGAAGAGAAATTTTTTCATGTAATTTTTTTTGTGGTATTGAATTAATTGTTAAAAGTACTAATCAATTATGATTGAAAGAACCTCTCCAATGACGAATAGGTTCTTGAATGAGTAGTAGAATGCAAAAAAAATGACATCCCTTTTTGAGATGTCATTTTTTATTTGGGAAGCAATAACTAAGGTTTCATTTGCGATACTGTTCCTGATCCGTTAACGGATTTGGAAATTTTTGCAGGGCTGCCTTTATATTTAACGCTCCCGCTTCCGGCAACTTCTGCATTTAAACCATCAACTACTGTGATTGAAATATTACCTGAACCGGTAACTTTTGCCGAAACGGTTTGGCCTGCCAACTCAGATGCTGCAATATTTCCGCTCCCTGCGGTTTCCATTATAATGTTTTGAACCATTCCTTTTTTAATTTCAATATAACCTGAACCTGCACCTGCAGTTTCTAAATTTACACTGGTGATATTGCCCGATTTAATAACTCCTGATCCTTCCAAATTCAAAGAAGCAGAGCGTGCTGAGATTGATACCGATTCAATCATACCTGACCCCTCAATATTTTCAACCAAACCATCTGCTATAATATTCTGCTGCTTTATCACACCGCTTCCATAAACATTTGCCTCGGCTTTTGAAGCTTTATAATCAAGTGTTTTTATCATTCCTGAACCGTGAACTTCGAGACTCAGGTAATCGGTGGTAAGATTATTTTGAACGTTAATTGATCCTGAACCATAAACGTGAAGTTGATTGGGTTTAGGCATAGTGATATAAACGATCACATCTGCTTTCATTTTCCACCAGTCCTTCTGATTGGTATAAATTTTAAGGCTGTTATCATCAACACTGGTAATTATTTTGTCAAGTAAATCTTCTCTCGAAGAAACCTGAACATTAAAGTTATTTCCCTGTGTAATGTAAACCGTAGCAGCCATCTGTAACTCAACAGAAGTAAAAGCATTTAAGTCACGTGTTTGAGTGGTTTTGCCTGAAGTTTGAGCAATAGCCAAATTACTGATTGCAAGAAATAAGGTGAGTTGAAGAATCTTTTTCATTTTTAATTATTTGTTAGAACAGTAAAAGCGTATGATAACCCCGAAAGTTACAGAAGCAATAAAATAAATTATACGTGTCAGAAACAATTATTCCAATATAATCGTAAGTCTAA
>JAJAYG010000433.1 GCA_026786335.1 Chitinophagales bacterium
ACAAAATCCCCTATCTCAATCCCTACACTATCTTTGTTTCCTAAATTTTTAAAAGTGAGTTGGTGGTTAGTTGCTTTAATTTTGTTTTGCGGATGGGTTCTGGTGTTTCTTGAAATCTTTATTATTCCCGGTACTACTTTATTCGCCATTGCAGGCATCATTACCATGATCACCGGTGTGGTATTCGCTTTCAATCAATATGGCATAATTGTCGGAACACTCACATTGTTTGGTTCAGCACTTTTTACTTTCCTCTCTGTAATTTACGGTTTCAAAAGAGGATTGCTTAGAGGGCTTACACAAAAAGGAATTGTGGATGGCAAAATGAATTTGATTGATGAAGAGAAAATAAAAGAGGGAGATGTTGGCATTGCACTTTCAAAAATTGCTCCCATTGGTAAGGCGCTCTTTAACGATAATAATTTTGAAGTGCAATCACTCGGTGAGTGGATTGTGGAAGGAAGTAAAATTGAAGTCACTAAAATTTCATTGAATAAAATTATTGTAAAAGCTAAAACATAAAACATGGATCAATCAATTTTTCTCGCAGTAATTGCAGGCATAGTAATCGTCGGTATTTTTCTTTTTCTTTATTTGGTTCCGCTCAATTTGTGGATCACTGCATGGGTGGCAGGTGCACCCATTGGCATAGGTCAATTGATTGCAATGCGCATTCGAAAAGTTCCACCTGGCTTAATTGTAAATGCACTCATCAATACAACGAAGGCAGGATTAAAAGTTACAGCCAATGAAATTGAAACACACTACCTCGCGGGAGGAAATGTGAATCAGGTAATTCGTGCAATGATATCGGCCGACAAAGCAAACATTCTGCTCGACTGGAAAATGGCAACTGCAATTAACCTTGCCGGCCGCGAAGTTTTTGAAGCAGTGCAAATGACAGTGAATCCGAAAGTAATTGATACGCCACCGGTAACTGCTGTGGCTAAAAACGGAATTCAATTAATTACCCGTGCAAGAATTACAATAAGAACAAACATCAGTAAATTGGTTGGTGGTGCCGGTGAAGAAACAGTACTTGCAAGAGTGGGCGAGGGCATTGTAACTTGTATTGGTTCGGCCGTTGATCACAAACACGTGCTTGAAAATCCCGATTCAATTTCGAAAGTTGTTTTGGCAAAGGGATTAGATGCCGGAACAGCATTTGAAATTCTTTCCATTGACATTGCAGATATTGATGTAGGAAAAAATATTGGCGCGCAGTTACAAATGGATCAGGCGAATGCCGATAAGAATATTGCTCAGGCAAAAGCCGAAGAGCGTCGTGCAATGGCTGTAGCACTCGAACAGGAAATGAAAGCAAAAGCGCAGGAGATGCGTGCAAAGGTGATCGAAGCCGAAGCGCAAATACCGGTTGCAATGGCTGAATCTTTCCGTAGCGGAAACCTTGGTATCATGGATTATTACAAAATGAAAAATATACAAGCCGATACTTCTATGCGCGATTCATTGGGCGGGCCGCAGGATGTGAATAAGGGGTAGGTTTTTTAGGGAAATGAAAAATGATTGAAAAAGTTTCCCGCAGATTTTGCAGATGATCGCAGAATAATACTTCGCGTTAATCTGCGAGATCCGCGGGAGAAAAAATCACTAATTTGGTACTCGAAATCTTAGCAACATGAAATAATATATCCTTCTCCTCATTTCAATTTTGTTCATGCAAAAAGGTTTTGCGCAGAACAATACAATTGATCCTGGGTTTAGCAATGTTGGTTTTGCTTATGTGATTTCTTCTCTCAATGATGATCATTTATTCTCAACGCAATCATTAACAATTCCATTCGGAATACAGGCATCAGGTAGTTAGCAGATAAGTAAAGAATTCTCTCTTGAAGTAGCAGCAGATTTTAGAAGCCGAAAAAAAGAATCATACAAGTTAGAAGGGTTCTGTTGTAAAACTAGCAATGAATACATTACAGAACAATTGCAGTATATTGATATGCCTCTTATGATTCAATATCATTTATGCAGTGGAAGAAAATTTAACATCAGCGTTTTGGGCGGCTTAAAGAACACTCTTCGTATTCATAACATATTGCGTGACAATGATACTTATGAAGTTGAAAATATCCATTCAGTGAGTTATAGTGTTGCATTATCCGGTGGACTTAAAGAAACATTTCTTCTTTCCCGAAATATAAAACTCGCCGCCTCACAATTGGGTAATATTTATTTGGGTGATATGATTGGCCTTTCGGGAATGGATTTTAAACTTGGACTGTAGTTTAATCTTTAGCGATTTCAGTTTTTGAATATCGAATATCGAACAAGAAATTTCGAACTCTATAATAATAAACTCACAACACTTCGACATTCATTATTCCTTGTTCGGTATTCCCTGCCTGCCGTTAGGCAGGGACATTCATTTTTAAAAGATTTTATAACCTCAGCCGCAACTCCACCTTCAACTCAGATTTTGTGTTGCCTTGAATTTCATCGAGTCCGCTTCCTATAACATCGAGGTTAGCGTAATAAGTTTGCGCAAAGCGTGCCCACACATCTATGTTGCGGTTGATGGAATATCGTGCAAGCAAATAAAATCTTATGCCGCGGTTGCTGAATGATGGAACTGAATATTGATACAGCACATCATTCTCATAGATGTAAATGCGCGCATCATAATCATCAGCATCAAATAAACAGAACCTTCCTGTGAGTTGCAGTGGCGAACCCAGTTGATGCCAGATTACATCCTGGTAAACAATAAAGCCATGTTTGTTTTCAACTTTCTCTTCTTTAAAAGTTACCCACTCTGCTCTGCTTCTTAAAGTGATGGATGGCGTTGCTTTGTAAGAA
>JAJAYG010000434.1 GCA_026786335.1 Chitinophagales bacterium
CCTTATATTGGTTTCGATTATCATTTTAAAAAAGAAGGCGCACCGCAAAAAAACTTTTTTGATTTGGAAGGCAGTCCATAAAATATTTTTGGAAACGAAGAAAAAATCTGGTTCGGACAAGTGAGTAATAAAAACAATCGTAAAACTATAATGGCAGGTATCGCCTACACATTACCAATGCTGGTAATAGCAGATGCAAGAGTTGATGGAGATGGCAAATTCCGCTTCCAATTATCAAGAGAAGATATTTCAATCACTCCGCGTTTACGTTTTAACTGGATGATTAATACTGACAAAGAATATATGGCTGGATTCAGATACATACTCACAAAATATATTTCCGCTTCAACTCACTATGACAGCGATATGGGAATAGGCGCAGGAATAACTCTTACGTATTAGATTTATCTACTGGAATTAAAATAAGGAAAGAAAAAATGTTGGTCTGCTATTGACTTCATTTAAAATTATTTTCAATCATGAATAAAAATTTTTCAATCCATCACCGGCAAATTTGTGCAGGCAGAAGTAGAAGCAAGCGAAAGAGGTAAGTACGGGCTATCTGCGTGAATCCGTCCCTGCGGGAAAAGAAAACAATTTATCATTACCTTAAAATTTTCAGACAATAGAATCGGAAACAATTTTTTTTTAATGATGAATGAAACCATCGCTGGAATTTTATTGAACAGCAACCCGAAAGACATTGCAAGATTGTAGTTGCAATCAATGCAAAACTTTTGAAAGTAAAATTGTGATCTTAAAAGAGAACTAACTTGAAGATGTGTTTTTTAATAAATATCTAAAGCCCGATATTTTCTAAAGGATGCTGAAAGAAATAACAGCAAAAAAAATTCATTTAAAATTATTCCGGTACAGGAATATTCAAATCAATTTCTGATGGGTCAATTCATTAATGGTCAGTGTTTAATTTTGGAAGAAATAAATTTCTTTATTACAAAAAAAATCATTCACTCACATTAACAATGGTATCAACATCAATGCTGTGCCCCGGCTCAACGGTGAGTGTAAGAAACAATGCTCCATTCACAGTATCTCCCCACGTAGGATCAAAACCTTTTGCATAGAGATAATAATTACCGGAAGGCAAACTGTTAAATATAAATGAACCTCCCGGGTCTGCTTTTATAAATGAATCGTAAGCTGCTGGATCAGAACCCGGATATTCGATTGCATTGCCTTTGATATATACTTTAATATTTCCTACTCTCCACCAATGATGCATAACAGTTCCGTACAAGGTGACGCTGCTTTGCAATATTTCACCAGCAGGATCTTTACTGCAACTTGCAATAAAAAATAGCAGTAAAAAGAAAGTTGATATTTTTTTCATTGTAAGAATTTATTCCGTCACCGGAATATTCAAATCAATTTCTGATGGCGCATTTTCATCAACATGATATGGGATGCCACCGGTAACTCTTTGGTTAATGGTGATATCAAAACCCGTCATGTATATAAAGTAATCGCCGCATTTTAAATTTTCGATGTGTATGTGATCTTCTCCTGCTTCGCCTTCAAGCACCATGTTGTAAGAAGATGCAGTTGTGCCGGGAAAATCCTGCGTATTGAATTTCACGAAAACTGAATCGGGATAGGTATCGCTGCTGATAATTGGTGTTGAATGATGCATTGGAAATGCAACAATGGTAATGCTGCCACCTGTGCCGGCTTCATTGCATTTATCTTTACATGAGGTAAAAAATGTTATAATCAAAATAGAAAAGAGCATAAGATATTTCATGATGTATTTTTTTTGTAAAAGTAAATCAAAGTTGAAGCGTGATTTACGATAAGATGAGTAAGAGCTAAATAACAACAAATGAAAAACACTTACCTTAACAAAATTCTATGACGATAACAATGCAAATAATTCTGACAATGTGCAAAAAACGGTTGGCTGCTTAATTGAAATGTATTCTGCATAAGTAAAAAAATTCTTTACCTAAAAATTTTTGAAGCAATGAAAAAACTAAGCTGGTTACTGTTAATAATAGCGCTGATCTCACAATATAATTTAGCAAAAGCCCAAATCTCATGGTCGATGGGAATGAATGTAGCAAGCAATTCTTATGAGAATATGCACCCGCGTGTGGTTGCAGATGCTTCCGGTGATCCGCTTGTGATATGGGGAAGAATGTCTGATGAATCAGTTTTCTTTTCCCGATGGAATGGAACAGCATTTACATTGCCTGTTAAATTAAATCCTTCATGGCTTACTGTTGCAACTGCAAGCTGGATGGGTTCTGACATTGCATCGAAAGGCGATACGGTATATGTTGTGATGAAGCAAACACCGGAAACAGAATCCACCAGTCACATTTATATCGTCACTTCATTTGATGGAGGCATCACATTTTCAGTTCCCAAACAGGTTGAGTTTATTGCCGATAGTCTTTCCCGATTTCCTACTGTAACTGTTGATGCTACAGGAAATCCGGTTGTCGCCTTCATGAAATTCGACAACATGTTTGCAGATTCTCGTTGGGCAGTCACCAAATCATCTGACTACGGAAATACTTTTTCTACCGATGTAAAAGCGAGCGGTTGGAGCGGTGCTGATGCACTCGTTTGTGATTGTTGTCCCGGTGGTATTGTTGGTGAAGGGAATAACATTGCGATGTTATACAGGAATAATCAGAATAACATTCGCGATTCATGGGCAAGCATTTCGACTGATGGAGGCACTTCTTTTACAGAAGGATGGAATGTTGATCAGAATAATTGGAATCTCATTTCATGTCCCGCTACGGGACCTGATGGTGTAATTATTGGCGATAGTTTGTATGCTGTTTTTATGAACGGAGAAAGCGGCTTAAGCTGAGTTTACAGGAGCACATCTTCAATCAGCAGTGCCGCCGCCAAGCCATCACAATTATTAACCGGAGAAATTTCGGGACTTGGTTTACAAAATTATCCGCGCATTGATAAATCAGGAAATGCAATCGCAATCGTTTGGAAGCAAAATGTAAATGGCGAAGATCAATTGCCAATACTATTTACAAATGATATCAATAGTGGTTTTCCTGAACCAGCAGATACAGTTGACGTGGATGATATTACCAACACTGATGTAACGATATCAAACGGAAATATTTTTGTTGTTTGGGAAGATGATAATTCAGGAACTGTAAAATACCGAAAGGGAACTTATAATATCAACACTTCTGTGCCGTCGATTTCTGTTAATACCCCCATCAACATTTATCCAAATCCTTCCTCGTCGGGAGAAATATTCATCGGCATTGACAAAATTCAAAATGCGAATGCAACCTGCACGATTTCAAATTTTCTTGGTCAAAATTTAATAGAATCAAATTCTACAGTAGTGAAAGGGTTATTGAAAGTGAATATTTCTTCACTTACTAGCGGAACATATTTGCTGAAAATAATTGCAGCCAATCAAACTTTTGTTTCAAAAATTGTAAAACAATAATGCTGAGAACAATTTTTAAATTCATTCACAGCTTTTTTATAAAAGTATTATTCCGCTTGGTTCCATGAAAGAAGTTGCTGCAAAGTTCTGCTGCCTCTTTTTTTCTTTTCAATTGCTACAAAAATCTCATTTGCCCGGCATGCCATGCGGGGATGGATATGTAAATCAGACTACAACAACATGCACGATACGCTAAATAATTTTTTATCTCCATATATCATTGGCTTGCTGGTAGCAACAGGCATTGGATTGCTAATTGGATTAGAGCGCGAATTTGATTCAGGTAGGGGTGATAAACTGGCTGGCATAAGAACTTTTCCGATTATTTCAATAACCGGATGTCTCACTACTTTTCTTGCACAAGTATTTAGTCCCTGGATTTTAATTTTATCAATTCCCGGATTATTATTGTTTGCAGGCATTGCCTATTACGCCAAATCGCTAAAAGGAGATTTAGGATTAACGACTTCCTTAACCATATTGGTCGCATATATTTTGGGAGCATTATCAGCATTGCATTATATCCGTGAAGCATTGGCTGCTGCGGTTTTACTGGTAACATTACTTTCCCTGAAAACTAAATTACATTCGTTCATCACACGAATTACTCAGGAAGAATTATTTGCCTTTGTTAAGTTTGCTATTCTTTCATTACTTATTCTTCCTTTTTTACCCGATGCTGATTACGGTCCCAATGGAATCCTTAACCCAAGAGACATCGGATTTGTAGTAGTTATTGTTACATCACTTAGCTTTCTCGGATACTTGCTGATTAAATTCGGAAGTGCTGAAAAAGGAATTTTGCTGACAGCTTTTTTGGGTGGACTTTTTTCCAGTACTGCTGTCACTTGGGTGTTTTCTTCCAAAAGCAAAGAAGCAAATGAATTATCATCCTACTATTCAGCAGGCATAGTACTCGCCTCATCCGTAATGTTTCTTCGCGTAACAGTTGTAACCTACATTTTTAACAGTGCTATTCTTTCGGTGTTATGGTTGCCTTGTGTTTTAATGGCGCTTACAGGTGGAGTTGCAGCGTATCTGATTATAAAAAATTCAGCGAGGAATGTTGCAAAGCAGGAAATTCAATTAGGCAATCCATTAAATATCATCAACGCATTGTCATTCGGTTTGCTGTTCATTGGCATATCGCTTATGGTATATTATGCAGATTTTTATTTAGGTACAAAGGGACTTTATCTCTCAGGATTAATTTCTGGCTTAACGGATGTAGATGCCATTTCAATCAGCATGTCAAAGTTTGCCTTAGCAACTCCTAAAATTGATTTAGCAGTCAGCGTAATTGTTATAGCGATACTCAGCAATACTATTGTGAAATTATTTATTGCTGTTTTCAAAGGTTCACCACAAGTAAGGAAATTAGTTGCATTTAGTTTTGGCTCAGTAGTATTAGTAGGCTTAACATTTATTTTAGTTAAGCAACTTTTACAATAACAGAGGTTCAAAGTTTATTTTAAACAATGAGATTTAGTAATGGATATAATCAATAAAAAAACAGACCAAATAAGTGATGTACCAAAACAATCATTGCTCAAGCTTGCCGAGATAAGTATCCTGTTAGATTCTTATGATAGTATTTTTTCTGACTTTGATCCAAATCCATATTCAGAAAGAACATTGTCGGATGATTTCATAATCCAGTCAAAAAAAATTTCAAGAAATAAAAGTGGAAAAAGAATCTCGTTAAGGCTTCTCTTACCGGCAGATAAGCGAAATGAAGAGAAAGAAAAAGTAATTATTAAAAGGTTGCATTCCTATTTTAAAAGTGTACACCAGGAATTTACTTTTGAAGTAGGGAAAATAAACAGGAGAGGTATTTTTTTGACAGTGACAGGAATCATTTTAATGATGGCAGCTAGCTATATTTCGTTTATAAATACACAAAAATTCCTTATACATTTTTTGCTTGTGCTGTTTGAACCCGCAGGCTGGTTTCTTTTATGGGCAGGGCTTGATCATTTGGTATATTCCTCAAAGGAAACAAAAAAAGACCTTGTCTTTTATTCGAAAATGACTAAATCTGAAATTAAATTTACTTCCTATTAAATTTTTTATGACCTGAAAATGGACAAGCCAATTATTACAAAAGCATCAGGAGAAAAAGGAACCTTTTCTTATCAAAAGTTGCATCATTCACTGGAACGTTCCGGAGCCATTGAAGAAACTATCATTGATGTGATAAATGAAGTTGAATCCCTTCTTTACGAAGGAATCCCCACAAAGAAAATTTATCAGATTGCATTTGGCTTATTGAAAGAATCAACAATACCTTTTGCAGCGAAATATAAATTGAAACAGGCAATTATGGAATTATGTCCATCAGGCTTTCCATTTGAAAAATACATCGGTGAGATTTTAAAATACCAGGGGTTTAAAGTGAAAGTTGGAGAAATTATAAATGGTCATTGTGTGAATCATGTGATTGATGTAATTGCGGAAAAAGATGAAAAACACTTTATGATTGAATGTAAACATCACAATACTTCCGGCTATACCTGTGATGTAAAAACTCCTCTTTACATACAGGCGTGTTTTAAAGATGTGGAAAAACAATGGATGCAATTGCCCGGTCACAAAACAAAATTTCACCAGGGTTGGGTAGTTACCAATACAAAATTTTCAGATGATGCCATTCAATATGGATTGTGTGCAGGGCTTCATTTAGTTGGCTGGGGTTTTCCTGATAAAGAAAGTTTGCGCGAACAGATTGATGATTCCGGTTTGTACCCGATTACATGCCTCACTACATTAACGCAAAGAGAGAAACAACTCTTACTTAAGAGTAAAATTGTGCTTTGGAAGGAGCTTTGCAATAATTCAAAGTTGCTTGTCATTGCAAAAATTCCCGGTCAGCGGATTAATTTAATTATGAACGAAGCACATGCTTTATGTAAAGGAATTCAATCATGAGCATCTCCTAATGAAGCTGCAGATCACCAATAATTATTGGACAAAACTATTTTCGAAATGAATATTCTCAATAAATAAAAAATATGAAAACACAAGAACAAGCAACCATAACATTCTTTCTGCCCATTACGCAAATTCTAAAATAATAAAATGAAAAAAATCCTCCTTCTCCTTTTTGTATGTCCATTGTTTCTTTCTGCGCAAGAAAAACTTTCGGAAAATAATTACCGCATTTATTCCGTGAAACTCGATAAGGAGGTTTTGCTGAATGATATTGCCGAAGAAATGAAAATTTATGATGTTCTTTTTTTTGGTGAAGAGCATAATGATTCTGTCGGACATTATCTTCAACTTGAACTTCTGAAAAGGATGTACAAATCTTATGGCGATAAAATTTCGCTTTCAATGGAAATGTTTGAAACCGATTGTCAGTTGGTATTGAATGAATATTTACAAGGACAAATAAGAGAAAAAAACTTCCTGAAAGAAGCAAGGGCATGGAGCAATTACAGGGACTATAAACCAATGATTGAGTTTGCAAGAGAAAAGAAGATGGATGTGATTGCCGCTAATGCACCTGCCCGTTATGTTAATCTCGCAGCCAGAAAAAGCAGGAATGCCTTGTTGGAACTTTCTGATTTTGCAAAATCTTTTCTTCCGCCTTTACCTTATGATACCGCCGCAGGTGGGTATTATGTAAAACTCAAAGCAGTTTCGCACATGCCACCTGCTGCACTCAAAGACACGACAAAAGAAGACACAGTAAAAATGCCTAAGGTGCAAACTTTTCAAATGCCTGCATACGGAATACATTCGCAATCACTTTGGGATGCAACAATGGCATATTCTATTTCTCAATACCTTAAAAAACACAAAGGCAAAAAAATCATGCAGGTAAACGGGAAGTTTCACAGTGATGAGGGTTTCGCCATTGTAACGCAACTGAGAAAATACAGCCCCAAAACAAAATCTCTTATCATCTCCACTGCAAGCGATGATTCTTTCCCAAACATTGAGTGGAGCACATACAAAAAATTTGGCGACTACATTATTATCACTGATCCAAAAGTGCAAAGGACATTTAAGGAATAATTTATAGACAGGCAGTGTTAATATTATTTAAAGTTACGGAATCCGCTTATTCATTTAAATGCAGAGTTTGTATTTAGTCTTCTTTCACTCTAATAAATCAAATTATTAAACGGACAAAACTAATTTTATAAAAATAAAAATATGAAGACAGTAGAACAAATAACCGTAACTTTCCTCTGGTCAGCAGGAACAATAACAGGTTCAAGTGTTTCCCTACTTATCTGCTGCAGGCTTGACAACTTTTTGGTTGTAGCTTGGATCTAAAAGGAATTGAGAAAGTAAGGGTGACAGCAGTACATTGAAGTAAAAAACTAAATTTCCCAGCATGATATTTCTCCTCTCCAATAAAAACTACGCAAACGTCCGTACTACAGAATTTAAAAATGAATTATCCGAAATAAATAATGACCACTCCCGAATTTTGGCAACTGTTAGCACGTCTTGGCATGTTCCTCTACGGAATGTTTCATTTGGAAGATGCCATGAAACGTATTACTGAAAGAAAACCTATTCCACTGAAATAATATTGTAATAGGAATGAAAAATAATAAAATCTCTTATATATCCTTTGTTGAAGCATCGTCATATAAACATGCAGTTAACAAAGAGATGTTGCAGATGGTAAATGAACTTACGAAATGAAAACAGCTCTATATAGCAATCACAACTTCGAGAAAAATTATTTGCTCAACGCAAACAACGGCAAGCATGAACTAATAATTCTGGATACTCCGTTAAACTTGCAAACAGCAAGTCTTGCTGAAGGGTGCAAAGCAGTTGCTCTTTTTGTAAGTGATGATGCCTCTGCTCCAGTACTCGAAAAATTAAATCAACTGGGTGTAAAATTTATTGCATTACGCTCTGCGGGATTCAATAATGTGAACATCAAAAGAGCAAAGGAACTTGGAATTAAAGTAGCGCGTGTTCCCGATTATTCGCCTTATGCAGTGGCTGAGCACACGATAGCATTAATGCTTGCACTGAACAGAAAAATTATTCGCTCACATATCCGCATCATGGAGCAAAACTTTTCATTGGATGGTCTTGTGGGTTTTGATATGCACGGAAAAACTGTTGGAATTATTGGAATAGGGAAAATCGGAAGTGTTATTGCCAAAATACTTTATGGCTTCGGATGCAAATTATTGGCGTTTGATAAAATGGAGAATGAAGAACTGAAAGAAAAATATAATGTGGAATATACTGATTGCATGACGCTATGTAAAAGTTCAGATATAATTACACTACATGCGCCCTTGACGGAAGAAACAAAATACATCATCAATAAAAAATGCATTGCCGGTATGAAAGCGGGTGTTATGCTGATTAACACGAGCAGAGGTGCGCTGGTAAACACAAAGGATGTGATTGATGCTTTAAAGACTGGTCATATCGGGTATTTCGGTATGGATGTGTATGAGGAAGAAGCAGGACTTTTTTTTGAAGACCACTCCGAAGATATTTTGCAGGATGATACCATTGCAAGATTGATGTCATTTAAAAATGTCATCATCACAAGTCACCAGGCGTTTTTAACTGATACTGCTTTGAAAAATATTGCAGAAACTACCATTTACAATCTTGATTGCTTCGAACAAAATGTGGTAAGTAAAAATGAATTGACCCAAAAATAATATTTTGTCAGCGGGTAAATTTAATTATGAACGAAGCACATGCTTTAGGTAAAAACATTCACTCATGAGCAATATTAAATATCCAATTGATTCTCCACATTCTTTTTCAAAGGAAGAAATCAGCAAAGAACTTTCAACAGACTTTGAAAAGGGTTTATCAGAAAGTGAAGTGTCGGAACGGCAAAATTTATTTGGAAAAAACAATATTGAACAGAAAAAAAAGAAGCATCCGGTATTAATTTTTCTTTCGCAGTTTGCCAGCCCTATGGTTTACATGCTGTTAGTAGCTGCCGGGTTATCTTTCTTTTTCAAAGAATGGTTGGAGGGTTATGCAATTCTTTTAGTCATTCTCATCAATGCCCTTATCGGTTTTTTTATGGAATACCAGGCAGAGCGTTCAATGGAAGCATTGAAAAAAATGACACAAGTAAATGCAAAAGTTATTCGTGACAGTAAGCTGATTGAAATTCCTTCTTCAGAAATTGTTCCCGGTGATATTTTATTTCTTGAAGCAGGAGATATGATTCTTGCCGATGCAAGAATATTTAACACATCGCAGGCGCAGGCAGATGAATCAGCACTGACAGGTGAATCCATGCCAGTTGAAAAAGAAGAAAAGAATTTAGAGAAAGATACCTCGCTTGCCGAGCGTGTCAACATGCTGTATAAAGGAACTTTTCTTACAAAAGGAAATGTAAAAGCACTTGTTAGCGGAACAGGAATGCAAACAGAATTTGGAAAAATTGCTTCCATGGTTGAGGCAGCCGACCAATCGGTAACACCACTTGAAAAAAAACTGCAGGAGTTCAGCAAGAAATTAATTATGATAACAATTGCACTTGTAGTAATTATTTTCATTACCGGGCTTTTGTCCGGTGATAAGGTTCTTGAACTCCTGGAAACATCCATAGCGCTTGCAGTGGCTGCAATTCCCGAAGGGCTTGCGATAGTCGCCACATTAGCGCTTGCACAAGGCATGATGAAGATGGCAAAGCACAATGTTCTTGTAAAAAAATTAGAAGCTGTGGAAACCCTTGGCGGAACAAATATTATTTGCACAGATAAAACAGGAACACTTACGCAAAACATAATTGAAGTAAGCACGATAGCAACAGGCGAAGGAACGATGGAAATAAAATTGAATCCTTCAGCGCGAAAAATGGAAATTATTTCTAAAGATAATTTTTCTGAAAGCAAGAGCTTTCAACTCATCAAACAAATAGCGGTGTTGTGCAACACGGCCGAACTTGCTATTAATAATAATGAATTGAAAGAAGTGGGCGACCCGCTTGAAACGGGATTATTAAAATTCGCTTACTGCAATCAAATAGATATTATTCCATACAGAAATCAATTTCCAAAAATCAAAGAAGAACCTTTCTCTTCTGAAACACGCATTATGGCTACGCTGCACAAAGCAGATTCGAAAAGTTTTGTTGCGGCTAAAGGTGCTGTGGAAGAATTAATAAAATGCTGCAGTTCAATTTTGGAAAAAGAAGAAGTAAAAACTTTTGACGAAGCACTTAAAACAAAATGGAAAAATGATTCTGAAAAGTTTTCTGCTGCAGGATGGCGCATAATTGCAATGGCTTATAAGGATGCTGATGAATCAACTACTGATTTAACAAGCAATCTTGTTTTTGTAGGATTGACAGGAATGCTTGACCCGTTAAGAGAAGAAGTATTTGCAGCGATTCAGGAATGCAAGTCTGCGGGAATAAAAGTGGTGATGATTACAGGCGACCATCCAGCCACTGCAAAAAATATTGCGATGAAATTAGGTTTGCTCGAATCGGAAAATGAAATTGTGATTCATGGTAAAGAAATGAATGACTATGAAAATCTTTCGTCAGAGGAAAAGAAAAGATGGACTGCAGCCAAAGTATTTGCACGTGTTAGTCCTAAACAAAAATTAGATTTGGTTGCAGTGTTGCAGGAAGACAAATCTGTGGTAGGCATGACTGGTGACGGAGTAAATGATGCGCCCGCTTTAAAGAAATCAGACATAGGAATTGCAATGGGTTTGCGCGGCACACAAGTGGCACAGGAAGTTGCGGATATGATTCTTAAAGATGATTCATTCACATCCATTGTGATTGCAATAAAACAAGGTAGAATCATTTTTGAAAACATACGGAAATTTGTGGTGTTTCTTCTTTCCTGTAATATCAGCGAATTGTTAATTGTGTTTGTAGCATCTGTATTTAATTTTCATTTCAGTTTATTTGCGCTGCAGATTTTATACATCAATCTTGTTACCGATGTGTTGCCTGCTTTGGCATTAGGAGTAACGGAGGGCAGCGATTCCATTATGAAACAACCTCCGCGCAATTCCAATGAACCAATTATAGACAGGCAGCGATGGAAATCCATTTTTGTTTATTCAACCGTCATGGCTGCATGCACTCTGGGCGCAGCTTTATTTGCTCATTCTACCATGCACACATCTAAAGCATGGAATCCGGAACTGTGCAATAACATTTTATTCATCACGCTTATTCTGTGTCAGCTCTGGCATGTTTTAAATATGACAACAGATAACTCAAAATCATTTTTCAAATCAGATGTGTTCAGGAATAAATATGTTTGGTATGCTACTGTCATTTGTCTTGTAATAACCATTGGCGCGTATTTCGTTCCGCCTGTTGCTAAAGTTTTATCGCTAATTCCTCCAAGCTGGCAAGACCTTTCAATAATGTTTGGATTCAGTCTGCTTTCCCTTGTAATTAATCAGATTTTAAAACGAACAAAAATTATTTTATGAACAAAACAATTCTAAATACAGCGGCATTATTCACAACATGTTTTTTCTTACAGTTATGATTCGGAGACATGGTTAACTGATCAGAAATAAAGTTTGAGCGGATAAAAAACACACCTGCTAATTATAGCTAACACTTTCGAGCAAAAGGTGTAATTACCTATTCATATTGATCTCATCGTATATTTAAAGTGATCTATAATTATGTTTCCCGTCAAATAAAATTCATGTGGAAAAATTTTCCATGCAAGAATCCTGTAACTATCATTCACCTTCTCACTTTACAATTACTTTTGAAACGTGAATTACCTCGATGAGCTTAATGAGATACAGCGTGCTGCTGTAACCACCACCGAAGGCCCGGTAATGATTGTTGCAGGACCCGGCTCTGGAAAAACCCGGGTGCTCACTTACCGCATTGCGCATTTAGTTCAACTCGGTGTTGATCCTTTTAGAATTCTTGCACTTACCTTCACAAACAAAGCGGCAGCAGAAATGCGCACGCGGGTAGAAAAAATTTGCGGCGCCGAGGCACGCAATCTTTATGTAGGAACTTTTCACTCTGTGTTTGCACGCATCTTAAGATACGAGGCAGAGAAACTGGGCTACCCTTCTAACTTCACTATATATGATACCGATGATTCGCGCTCGCTCATAAAATCAATTGTGAAAGAAAACGGATTGAATGATACACTCTACAAACCAAGCATAGTCCACAACAGAATTTCATCTGCTAAAAATGCATTGGTGGGTCCTAAAGAATACCAGAACGACATCAACATCACAGCGGATGATGCCGCATCTGGGCGACCAAAGATTGGATTGTTGTATGAGCTTTATGCAAAGCGATGCTTTATGGCAGGCGCCATGGACTTCGATGATCTTCTTTACAAAATGAATTACCTGCTTTCGAAATTCCCTGATGTGTTGTTTAAGTATCAGAAC
>JAJAYG010000435.1 GCA_026786335.1 Chitinophagales bacterium
ACTTATATGTGATTGATTGAAAGTATAGTTGAATTCAATTTTGCAACAACATTTATAAATTAATAAGCCCAAACTTCTGCCAATGAAAACAAAGAACAATGCCCAAGAGCCGGCAATTAATTATCGGGCGATCATCAAGATTCTTGGTGAAGAAAAGATTAAGAAACTCAACTTTATTGATTCGTCAACTTTTTCTTTTGCCACAATGAAGAACATCATCAAAGAAGATAAAAATTCTAAGCTGCATCAAACAAGGCGAGCCGGTTCCAAAGATTGCGACGAGAATGGGAACCACAAGAACAACGATTTACCATGTAAAAAAGACATGAAAAAATAAAGCGTAAGTATTCGATAAGCTGTTACAAATCATTTTTTCGTTATGTGGAATGAAAATGAAATGAAGATGACATTTTTAAAAACTTAAAATCAAATCAATTTCATGTGCAGCTTAGCGCTCAATCATTGTTCAGCAATTCCCTTAACAATGACACTGCAAAATACGTGAGCGGAGTAAGGGTGGTTGCCAGCGACAAGCGGTTCTTCATTAACGCAAGTTGTTCAGCAAATCCGTATTACAACATTGATAGCACATTGATGATAAAGTTTGATATCGATGGTAATATCATTTGAGAACAAACAACTGAGAAGGTGAACATTAATGCTTCTACCAATGAAAAGATTGCATTGGATGCGATGATTCAATTATGAAAACTGCAATGGAGAAATTGATGAACCAATTGGTATTGAAATTTTTAATTCAACATCTTTTATTAATATTTTCCTTAATCCTTCTGAAGGAAATGTAACAATTGAAATAACGCTCTCACAAAAACAATCACTTTCAATCAAAGTTATTGATGTTCTCGGCAGAGAAGTTTTTTCTTCAGAAGAAGGAGGCGTGAGTGGCAACTTCACCAAACAACTTGATCTCAGCCATCTTCCATCAGGCACTTACTTTTTGAAAGTGATGCATGATGGGGTGAGTGTCCAAGGGAATCCTTACGGAGAGATGAGGAAAATGGTATGCCTTCATTAAAGTTTCGGCGTATAAAATGATCGAGAAATAAATTCATTCCCAAAAAAAATATTACAGCCCGAAGAATAGACCACTTCGGGCTATTTTAATTTGCGGCATTATATTTCTTCATACCACAAAACAATTTTACTTTTGCTAACAAATGTTAGTATAAAAATGCCGAAGCAAGCCGGGTTTAAAAGAAAAGCGCAGATTACCAAAGTAGCCACCAATAAGTTTCGTGAAAAAGGTTACCGTGCTGTTTCAATGCGCGAGCTTGCCGAACATGTGGGAATTGAAGCGGCAAGTTTTTACAATCACTTCGATTCAAAAGAAAGTATTTTGAAAGAGATTTGTTTTCGCATGGGTAATGAATTCTTTAATACCATCAATATTGCACTTGCCGAAGAAAAGAAGACTGATAAAATGCTCGAGCGCGCCATTAAATCTCACATCAATGTAATTACCGATAACATGGATGCCTCGGCCGTTTTTCTGCACGATTGGCGTTACCTCAGCGAACCCTACTTAAGCGAGTTCAAAGAAATGCGCCGCAAGTATGAAGGCATTTTTCGAAAGATTATTAAAGAAGGAATGGACAAAGGAATTTTTAACAAGCAAGATGAAACATTTACAGTGCTCATGATTTTTTCATCACTCAACTGGGTGTATGATTGGTTTGATGTAAAAGGAAAATTTACAGCAGAACAAATTGGAACCAATATTTCAAAATTAATTTTAGAGGGAATAAGGAAATAAAAGAGTGAAACGTGAATGGTCAATAGTGAAACAAAGATTCACACTTCATTTAAGCTGATTAAGAAAATCTCATAACTCATAACCCAAAACTTTTTTATGTACGGCGGCGGATACATTTTTATTGAACCAACAAAGCAGGAAAGCGAACAGCACATTGATGATCCTGTAATGCTCCAACAGTTTGAAGCACGAATCAACAGCGGCGAAAAAATTGAGCCCATGGATTGGATGCCTTATGAATATCGCAGGCAATTGATTCGCCTCATTGAACAACACGCCCACAGTGAAGTAATGGGAGCATTGCCCGAAGGTGCGTGGATCACCCGTGCTCCGGGCTTTAAACGCAAACTCGCATTGATCGCAAAAGTGCAAGATGAAATAGGGCATGCACAATTGCTTTACAGTGCTGCTGAAACACTGGGTAAATCGCGTGAACAGATGATCAATGATTTAATTTCGGGCAAGTCAAAGTATTCAAATGTATTCAACTACCCTGCTAAAACATGGGCCGATGTTGCAGTGATTGGTTTCTTAATTGATGCCGCAGCAATCGTAAATCAGGTTGCAAATTCAAAAGGAAGTTACGGCCCTTATTGCCGCGCATTAGAAAGAATTTGTTACGAAGAATCATTTCATATTAAACAAGGGTACGATGCATTTGTTGCGCTCGCTCTCGGCACAAAAGCGCAGCGAGAAATGTTACAGAATGCATTGAACCGCTGGTACAAACCAATCATTCATTTCTTCGGCCCGTCAGACAAAGAATCTGTTCATGGAAATTTATTAATGAAGTGGAAAGTAAAGATGGCCAGCAATGATCACATGCGAAATCAGTTTCTCGATTCTTACATTCCTAAAATAAAAGAACTGGGATTAACACTGCCTGATGAGCAGTTGAAAAAAAATGAGGCAACAGGTATATGGGAATTCAGCGACCCTGATTGGGATGAATTTCAACGCGTGATCAATGGTGACGGCCCATGCAATGCTGAGAGAATTGCCACCAGAAAATTTGCAGA
>JAJAYG010000436.1 GCA_026786335.1 Chitinophagales bacterium
CACTTTTATAATGCCGGTAAAAATTCCATCATTGGTATCAATTGAAATGGATTGAATATTTACTTTGAGATCGCCCGATATTACGTTGGTGATTTTTTGCATTACACCAACATCATCTATCCCATTAATTTTTAGTGCGGTTAGAAAAGCAATTTGGTGTTGCTTGGTCCATTTAGTTCTCACAATGTTGTAGCCATACTTGGCAATCGTGTTAATAGCCTTTGGGCAATTGTTTCGGTGAATCTCTACTTCTTTGTTCTTATTCACGAATCCAAAAACTTCATCACCAGGTATGGGCTTGCAGCAACTCGCAAGATTGTAGTCAACCGTATCTGCTCCCTTGCCAAACATCCACAAGTTAGAGTTAGAAACCAATTTGTTCTTAATCGCAAGTTCAATATCCTGGTCATGTTTTGCAGCATCTTTGATTTCAATGTTATCACCATTGCGGGTAAAGTGGTCCATATCACTTTTCTTAAAATTACCTACCCCGATGCTGTAATAAAAATCATTGGCAGAAGTAATTTTAAAAAAGTCAAGTACCTTATTGATATTGTGGGTATTGAAAGCAACTTTCTTTTCCCTGAAAATTATCTCTAATGATGTTTTACCAATTGCCATTATTCTTTTGCGCTCACCTTTCAAAACATCTTTAATCATCGACTTGGCTTTGGCTGTAACAACATGCTGCACCCAATCATCAGCAGGTTTTTGTTTTTTCGATGTGAGTATTTCAACCTGGTCGCCGTTTCTTAATTTGTAACTGATGGGTTCAATCTTGTGATTCACCTTAGCACCAATGCAGCGTTTACCAATATCACTGTGAATTTCAAAAGCAAAATCCAACACCGATGATTTTGCAGGAAGAATTTTTAATTCTCCTTTGGGAGTAAAAACATAAATCTCTTCATCAAATAAATTCAGTTTAAAGTCATCAATAAAATCGAGCGTGTTTGTTTCAGGATTTTCCAGAACTTCTCTTATTCTTTTCAGCCAATCATCAACAGCGGTATCAGCAAACTCTTTGTCTTTTTCTTTATACTTAAAATGAGCCGCATAACCTTTCTCTGCAATTTCATTCATGCGCTCACTTCTTATCTGAACTTCTACCCACTTGCCATCATTACTCATTAAAGTGGTGTGTAATGCTTCATAGCTGTTTGCTTTCGGTGTCGAAATCCAGTCACGCAACCGATCGGGATTCGGGCGATATATATCTGATACAATGGAATACACCCGCCAGCAAGCCGACTTTTCATGTTTAATATCTGCTTTAACAATGATTCTGATTGCAAACTTATCAAACACTTCATCGAAAGGAATTCCTTGCTCTCGCATTTTTCTCCAGATGGAGTGAATTGATTTGAGTCTTCCATTAATGTCATATTGCAAACCTGCAGCATCAAGTTTTTCTTTAATTGGTTTTATAAACTCATTAACAAAATGCTCGCGTTCTTTTTTCGATTCTTTGATTTTGTTGGAAATATCATTGTAGATCTTTGGCTCGCTGTATTTCATTGAAAGATCTTCCAGTTCACTTTTTATTTCATACAAACCAAGGCGGTGTGCGAGCGGAACATAGAGGTAGATTGTTTCCGAAGCAATCTTAATTTGTTTAGGTCGCGGCATTGATTCCATGGTTCTCATGTTGTGCAGCCGATCCGCCAATTTGATCAAAATCACTCTAACATCTTTAGAAAGAGTGAGCATGATCTTTCGAATATTTTCAGCTTGAATAAAACCGTGTACATCAAAAATCACTGAGATCTTAGTTAACCCGTCAATTATTTCTGCTGTGGCTTTTCCAAACTCACGCTCAATATCAGGTAAGGTAACCTCAGTGTCTTCAACGGTATCATGAAGCAAAGCACATATTACACCAATGGCTCCCAAGCCAATTTCACTCGCCACCAACTGTGAAACTGCAAGTGGGTGAAGTATGTAAGGCTCTCCTGACTTTCGTCTTTGATTTCTGTGAGCATCATAAGCAATTTCAAAAGCGAGGCGAATTAATTTTTTATCCCCTTTTTGCAGCTGAGGTTTTAGCGAAGCAAGCAGGTTTCTGTATTGCTTAACTATTTCTTTATTCTCCTGCTCTGTTATAGCTGTTACCGATTCTTCCATCTTTAATAAGTTACCGCAATAGTGCTTCCACAGCAATATTAATTGAAACACTTGTGCTTGTTTTGTTTTTTTAAGAAAAATTTATTTGTAAAAATTTGTGGTGCAGAATATAAGTTTAAGAATAAAGTCTTTATTTTATATCAAAATAAATTGTTTCTTTGATGCCTAACCAAATAATAATTTAAAGCTATCCATTCGATTATGTCCAGTACAAAAGGAAAAATAAAAATTGTTATTGCCGATGATCATTTCATTTTTATTGAAGGCATTAAAGCTTTGTTAAAAGATATTAATGAAGTAAGTATGGCAGGCGAAGCTGCAGATGGTGAGCAATTGCTGGAGATACTTAAATCAAAAGATGTTGATGTTGTTTTAATGGATGTTAATATGCCAAAAGTTAATGGCATTGAAGCAACAAAAGCTATCATGAGCAATTTTCCAAAAGTTAAAGTGATAGGTTTAACGATGCATGAAGATTCAAAATCAATTTTAGATATGATGAAAGCCGGAGCTTCGGGATATTTACTAAAGACCACAGGAAGATCTGAACTTCTTTCAGCTATAACAAAAGTTAATAACGGTGAAAGGTATTTGAGCAATGAAGTTTCGATGAAATTAATTGATCGAATGCTCGACAATAAATCGGAACCAGTTCAAAGTGCAGACGTAAGGCACCCTAATATCACCAAGCGCGAACTTGAGATTGTAAAACTTATTGCGCAGGAAATGACCAATGAGCAAATAGCCAAACATTTAAATAATAGCCCCATGACTATTATTACGCACCGTAAAAACCTCTTAAGAAAGATCGGTGTTAAGAATACCGCAGGTCTAATTAAGTATGCTGTGCAAAATGGCCTTGTTGATTAAAGATTTCCCCTTCTTTCTTTTTCTTTTATTTGGATGTTGAAAAATAATTTGCGGTAAAAGTTTGGTTTAAACATAATAGCTAACTACTTTTGGGTAGTTTAAATTAGTAAGCCGCTCAACGATTTCCGAAAGTCCGGTTGGTTTTTTGGTGTTTAACCTTCTGGCGTTGTTCTGACACAATTTCCCCTCGGCTGTTTGAGCGGCTTTTCTTTTTCTCTCTATTAAATTTTTAATTCCTGCCTTTTTCATTTTTTCATTGCATAGATTTGCAGCCCTTTGCGGATATGGCGTAATTGGTAGCCGCGATAGACTTAGGATCTATTGCCGAAAGGCGTGGGGGTTCGAGTCCCTTTATCCGCACTCGATTTTTTAACTAAAAAACTGCGATGCTATCGCAGGCATTGCAAACTTAAAACAAAACAAGAGTGAACATTACACAAGAACATGTAGCAGACAATCATTATAAGTTATTAGTCGACATTGACCCTCAGGATTATTTGAGTAAGGTTGATGAAGAAATAAAATCACTCAGCAAAAAAATTGCAATTGATGGATTTCGGCCCGGCAAAGTTCCTGCGGGTATTGCAAGAAAAATGTATGGAAATAGTGTTCTTGCCGAAGAACTCAATAAACTACTTTCAGATTCGGTAAACAATTTTATCAAAGAAAAAGAACTTAAAGTTATCGGCCAGCCATTGCCATTCACTGCGAAATCGCAAAGCATTGATATTAAAAACCCTACAGTTTATACGTTTGGTTTTGAAGTGGGCACTTTTCCCGATTTTGAGCTTCCTGCCATTGAAGGAAAATCTTTCACCAGAAAAACATTGGAGGTAAGCGATGAAAAAATAAATGAAGAAATCGAACGTCTTAGATTGAGACAGGGAAAACGAGAATATCCCGAAGCTTCAATTGATTTCGATGTTTTAATAGGTGATTGGAAAGAATTGGATGAGCAGGGAAACCTTAAAGAAGATGGAATCAGCGGCGCATCCTCATTCTCATTAAAACTTGTTAAAGATGATGTTTCAAAAAATATTTTGTTGAATTTGAAAAAGGAAGAATCAACTGATTTGAATATTAAAGCAGCGTTTGGTAATGATGATGAATTAATTATTCATCATATACTTCATACCGATCATCACAAGGCTGAAAATATGAATGATCGGTTTCGATTCAACCTTAAAAATATTGTTAGAGTAGAAAAGGCAGAGTTGAATAAAGAATTTTTTGATAAAGTTTATGGGGAAGGAAAAGTTGCTGATGAAAACCAGATGAAGGAAAAAATTAGAGAAGACCTTTATAGTGAATACAATAATTTTTCTTTTTCAAAATTAGATCGCGAAATTCAGGATTACTTATTGGCAGAAACAAAAATGAAATTACCGGTTGATTTTTTATTCAGGCTTATGAATGAAACCCGGGAAAAAGACAAGCCTGAAATGAATGACCAGCAACTTGCTCAATCAATTGAGCAAATTAAGTGGGATTTAATTTTTGAACAGCTTGCAAAAAATTACGATATTCAGGTGACTGATGATGAAATGAAGAATGAAGCAAAGAAAGATGTGATCAGTTATTTTGGTGATGCATCTTATTTCGATCAAAATCCCGGATCACTTGACAACATTATTGATTCAGTATTAAAAGAGCCAAACAGTTCATCGAGACTTAGAGCAAAAGTGCTGAATGAAAAACTCTTTGTTGTGTTAAGAGAAAAAGTTTTGATTGAAGAAAGGAAAGTTGAAGAGCATGAATTTTTCCACCACTAAAAAAATAATATCAAAATGAATAACAATGAATTTATGAAGTATGCGGTTAAGCACCGCGGTATGAGCAGCATGCATTTAGAAGGAATTCTTAAGCGAAACATCACCGCGCTCACGCCATATATTATTGAAGAGCGCCCCATGAATGTTGCAGAGCTTGATGTGTTCTCACGCTTAATGATGGATCGCATAATTTTTTTGGGAGATCCCATCAATGATTATGTTGCCAATGTAATTCAGGCTCAATTGCTTTTTCTTGATAGCGTTGATGCCAAGCGTGACATACAGATTTATGTAAACAGCCCTGGTGGTTCGGTATATGCGGGCTTGGGCATTTACGATACCATGCAATATATTAATGCTGATGTAGCAATGATCTGTACCGGAATTGCAGCTTCGATGGCAGCCGTATTATTATGTGCAGGTGCAAAAGGAAAACGCACTGCACTTAAACATGCAAGAGTTATGATTCACCAGCCAATGGGCGGTGCCGAAGGACAGGCAAGTGATATTGAAATTGTAGCGCGCGAGATTATGAAAATGAAAAAAGAATTGTATGAGATCATTGCTCTTCACTCAGGTCAACCGTTTGAGAAAGTTGAAAAAGACGGAGACAGAGATTACTGGATGATGGCTGATGAAGCAAAGGAATATGGAATGATCGATGAAGTGCTGGTTCGCAATAAAGATCGCAAACTGGATACTCCAAAAAAATAATTTTATTTCTCATAATTTTGGAAGTGAAATAATTTGAGTTCACTTTTTTAAAAGCAGTGCACAAACAATTGCAATCAAACATAATGC
>JAJAYG010000437.1 GCA_026786335.1 Chitinophagales bacterium
ATGTAGAAGTGGAAATTGAAAATGTAAATGATGCAGATGGTTTTTCTGTTTTTTCAAATCGGGTGCATTCTTCATTTCACAAAATCTTTTGTTTGATCAAATTATTGTGAGTGCTGTTTTTGGAAAGAAAATTTATGCTGAAGAATTTTCTAAATCACCAGTACAAATAAATTTGCAAAATCTTTATGAATGAATTTATCTGCTTTCATTTTACAGGGAGAATTCGTTTTTGATGACAAGGAAGATGGTGATTAGAGAATAAAAATTTTTGAAATGAATTATTGTTAGTCAGCGTGGGATAAATATTCTTAACCTTTCTTCCGTCAGCACAATCTGAATGTATGATTTTTTATATTGTAAAACGAAAGAACACATAAAAGTGCTAACACAAAATTTATTTGGAGACATTAAGTTTATTACTCAAACTGAATCATAAATATTTTTCCTGCCTTTTTAGGACCAAGTGATTCTTGACCGAGAACATACAACTCACCGTTCTCATCTTCACCAAAACTGTTGATGTACAATTCACCCTTTAAATTTTTTATGGTGAATATTCTGCGTTCCCATTTGTTTTCTGCCGCTGATTTAAGGAGCATAAAAATCTTTCCTTT
This sequence comes from Chitinophagales bacterium, assembly GCA_026786335.1. GTDB lineage: Bacteria > Bacteroidota > Bacteroidia > Chitinophagales > UBA10324 > JAJAYG01. Next base: position 615 of record JAJAYG010000437.1, read on the forward strand.
CCAATCACCAAAAATGTATTTACCCTGCATTTCTTTATTCGTTCCATTGTAAACATAACCTCCTATTACACTTATGCCCGTTGTGTGATCATATTCATCAATGGGTAAGGTAAGTCCTGCGGTATTACAATTCTGCGAAGGTTCGTAGCAATGTTTTCCTTCCATAATTCTCCAACCATAGTTTTTACCTTTCTCAATCACATTAACTTCTTCCCAATCATTTTGACCTACATCTCCGCAAAAAATTCTATTTGTTTTTTTATCAAATGAAAACCGCCACGGATTGCGCAACCCGTAAGCATAAATTTCCGGCTTTGCATTTCTGTTCACGAAAGGATTTTCATTGGGAACAGAATATCCTTTTGGAACGTCAACATCAATACGAAGAATTTTGCCGAGCAGTGTATTCAGATTTTGTCCGTTGCCGATTGTTCCGTGTTTATCACCGGCGCCACCTCCGTCTCCAACGCCAATATAAAGATAACCGTCAGGTCCAAAGGCAAGCTGACCGCCGTTATGATTCGATTCAGGTTCTTCTATTTCAAGAATTATTTTTCCTGCTGTGTTTGCAATATCTTTATTTGATGAAACAGTATATTCAGCAATCACACTCTTGTTGTCCATTCCTTTTGTTGATGTAGGTGCTGAATAATAGATATAGAATTTGCCGACGGTTTTGTATTGTGGATGGAAAGCAAGACCAAGCAATCCTTTTTCGGAATAGGTATTATTCAAGTGATCAAGTTTTGATGACACATCAAGAAAGGGCACTGGAAGCAATTGACCATTAAAGATGATTCTGATTTTTCCTTCTTGCTCAATCACAAATAATCTTTTGGATCCGTCATTCGGTACCGCCATTCCAATAGGTCCTTCGAGGTTCGATGCAATAAGTTTTAATGAAAGTGCATTAGTAAATGATGATTCCTTTTCCGTTTTGTTCGCATTGTCTGAATTGAAGGAGCAGGAAATAAAAGCAAAGAAAAGGCTGAGTAGCAATGCAAAATTGTTTTTCATTTTTAAAGATTAAAATTGAGGATGAAAAGATACAACAATGCTATATTGATATTTCATGTCTGTCTTCAATTTTGTCACTGAATGCTGTACATAGAAGTTAGGAAAACAACTTACTTTAAATGTTCTTTTCTTTACACCTTAATTTTTATTGAACCATTACAGAATGAAAACTAATCATCAACTATTATTTGCATCACTTATATTCTTAGTAGTTGCAGCTTGCAGCAACTCAAAAAAAATTGAAACAAGTCAATTGCCGCCATCACCAATTCCGCGAGAAGATTCGCAGGTGTTTGAAATTCCTGAAGATGCGATTGTGATTACTCCAAAAGAATATCGCGCATCAAATACAATCGTAAACGACATTGTGAATACAAAACTCGATGTGCATTTTGACTGGGTGAAACAACACCTGATAGGTAAAGCATGGATCACTTTTAAACCACACTTCTTTACAACAGATTCGCTTACGCTCGATGCAAAATCTTTCGACATCAATAAAGTTGAGTTGGTAAATACCAAAGGAAATGTTGCATTGAAGTACACCTATGATTCATTACAACTAAAAATAAAATTAGATAGATCATATTCGAGAAATGAATTTTACACTGTCTACATCGATTACACAGCAAAGCCCAATGAGGTTAAGCAGGAAGGCTCTGCCACCATCAATGATGCAAAAGGATTGTACTTTATTAATGCCGATGGAAAAGATAAAAGCAAACCGCGGCAACTTTGGACACAAGGGGAAACAGAATCAAATTCTTGCTGGTTTCCAACAGTAGATAAACCGAATATGAAAACAACTTTGGAGATTGCCATCACTGCAGAGAAAAAACAGGTAACGCTTTCAAATGGTTTAATGATTTCTTCAAAACAAAATGCCGATGGCTCACATACCGATACATGGAAACTCGATCAGCCATTTGCTCCATACTTAGTGATGATGGCTGTGGGGCCTTTCACAATTGTAAAAGACAAGTGGAAAAAAATTGAAGTGAACTATTACATCGATTCGGCTTACAATCAGTACGCAAAACAAATTTTCGGAAACACACCCGAGATGATTCAACACTTCTCCGATTTGCTTGGTGTTGATTATGCGTGGCCCAAATATTCGCAGGTAGTAGTGCATGATTATGTTTCAGGCGCAATGGAAAATGTTTCTGCAACACTGCATGGCTCATACATGAATCAAACAGCACGGGAAATGATCGATGGTGACCGAGAAGATGTAATCTCGCACGAATTGTTTCACCAGTGGTTTGGCAATCTTGTTACATGTGAATCATGGTCAAACATTACACTCAACGAATCTTTTGCCGACTATGGTGAATACTTGTGGAATGAATATAAGTATGGAAGAGAAGAAGCCGACTACCGGTTTCAAAATACGTTGAATGGGTATCTTGGAAATGCAGAATCCTTTTCAAATCCGCTCGTTAGGTTTAATTATGACAGCCGGGAAGATGTTTTTGACGGAGTGAGCTATAACAAAGGCGGGCGCATACTGCACATGCTGCGCAATTATGTTGGCGATGAAGCATTTTTTAAATCACTCAATGTTTATTTAACCGAACATAAATACCAATCGGCAGAAGCGCATGATCTTCGCCTTGCGTTTGAAAAAGTAACAGGCAAAGATTTAAACTGGTTTTTCAATCAATGGTATTTTGCTCCGGGAAATCCAGTGCTAGATATTTCATACAGTTATAATGATTCAAGCAAGAAAGTTGAAGTAATCGTTGTGCAAAATCAAAACAGGGATAATGGAGTTCCTCTTTTTGAAATGCCTGTTGCTGTTGATGTTTATGTAAACGGAAAGGTAAATCATTACCATGCGACATTTAAGGATAAAGACCAAAGCATTGAATTCCCCTGCGAAGCAAAACCCGATCTGGTAAATTTTGATGCAGATAAGATGTTGTTGTGCAAGAAAACCGATAACAAATCAGATACAGCATTTGCATTTCAATACCGGTATGCACCGCTTTATATAGATAGAATGGAGGCTGTGCAATATTTCAACAAAAATTCTTCAAGCCCTTTTTATAAGGAAATTGTTGCACAAGAATTAAAAGATACTTTTTGGGTGATTAGAAATTCTGCAGCAAAAGGAATTTCACAGAAGCGATTGTTCAAGAGCCCTGAACTAATTGCTACTATGAAAAAATTAGCTGCAACAGATCCCAAACCTAATGTAAGATCAACAGCTCTTACACAATTGGCGGGGCTAAAAGATTCTTCTAACATGTATGTTTTTGAAAATGCATTAATCGATAGCTCATATGATGTGATAACCACTGCACTCTCCTTAATACTTGCAATTGACACATCTAAAGCTTATTCACTGGCCAAAGGTTTTGAAAAAGATAACTCAGAAGATATTGCACTTGCTTTATTTGAAGTTTATTCAGTAGCCGGAACACAATCAGATAATGATTACTTCGTAAACAAACTGAAAAACGGAAGCGGGATTTTTAAATACCAGGGTTTCCAATCTTATGGAAATTACCTCTCAAGATTTGTTGATGATTCTGTTTTACTGAATTCTTCTTTACCAATGCTTTATGATGCAGGTATAAATTCGACAACATGGTATGTAAGATTCAGAGCAGTTACATCGCTCGAAGAAATACAAACTGCCATGTCGGCTAAACAAGATTCAGTTGCGAAATTGTACAGCGGAGATCAGTCGAATCCTCAATTGTCAGATCAACTAAGATCAATAACCGACCGCTACACAGCGCTAAGTGAAAAGATCGAAGCAATTAAAGCAGCAGAAAAAGATGAAAGACTGAGTGGAATTTATAACAGGAATTAAATGCTCAAAGAAAATTCATTCAGGAATAAATAAATGGCCATCATAAAAACCATTCGCGGCTTTACTCCTCAATTCGGCAAAAATATTTTTTTGGCCGATAATGCAGTAGTGGTTGGTGATGTAATTATGGGTGATGATTGCACGGTGTGGTTCAATGCTGTTATTCGTGGCGATGTGCATTACATACGCATTGGCAACAAAGTGAACATACAAGACAACGCAGTGATTCATTGCACCTATCAAAAAGCATTTACCACCATTGGAAATAATGTTTCCATCGGTCACTCAGCAATTGTTCATGGCTGCACATTAGAAGATAATGTGGTGGTGGGAATGGGAGCCATTGTAATGGATCATGCAGTAGTAGAAAAAAATTCATTGATCGCTGCAGGTGCTGTTGTACTAGAAAACACAAGAGTTGAATCGGGCAGCATTTACGCCGGCGCTCCTGCTAAAAAAGTAAAAGAACTTTCTCCCGAACACTTTGAACAAATCAATCTGCGCATTGCAAATAACTACGTGATGTATGCTGAGTGGTATAAAGAAGTGAATGGTGAAAAGTGAATAGTACCAACTTCTTCCCGTAATTTTTCTCGTTGTCCAAATCTTCTTTTACAGGTTTTTCAAAAGAGTTTTTAAAAGTTAGTCGTTTTTGTATTATACTAATTTAAAAACGACTAATTTTGTCGAATGCAATTTGTAAACAGAACAGAAGAACTTGCTTCACTTGAAAGCGAGTACCGCAGAAAAGGTGGCTCTTTCGTAGTGATGTATGGCCGCAGGCGCACAGGAAAAACCACCCTCATCAGAAAGTTTATCGAAAACAAACACGCTCTTTATTTTTTGGCCGATAAACAATTGGAACAGCAGCAACAGCATCAATTCAAGGAACAGCTGGCATCATTTACTAATGATAAATTGTTACAGTCTCTCAAAATAAATCACTGGGATCAGCTTTTTAATTTCTTAGATCAATATGCGGCAAAGCATAAAGGAAAGAAGATGGTAGTGGTGCTTGATGAGTTTCAATATTTAGCCGGCAGCAACCCTGCATTTGCAAGTATGTTGCAGAGATATTGGGATAATCAGTTACAAACAAAAAACATTATGCTCGTTATCTGCGGTTCACTCATCAGCATGATGTGGAAACACGCACTCAGTTACAATGCGCCTCTCTTTGGCAGGCGCACTGCGCAGATGCACATTCACCCCTTCAGGTATGAGCATGTGTTTCCGTTTTTGAAAGAGAAGAATGAAATTGAGAAGTTGGAGTTCTATGGATTGTGTGGCGGCATACCACGTTATCTTCTTGAGATGCATCCTTCAAAATCATTAATGCAAAATATTCGGGAGCAAATTCTTGATCGCAACAAAATGTTGTTTAGTGAACCACGCTTTATTTTGAATGATGAGTTAACTGAGACATCTACCTACTTCAGTATTCTGCAAACTATTGCTGCAGGCAATCACAAGATTGGTAATATTTCTGCTGCGCTTGGCTTACCCAATAACAGTATTACTTCACATCTCGATCGCTTGCGCGAACTTGATTTGGTTGAGCGCACTGCACCTGTTACAGAGCGATACCCCGAGAAGAGCCGCAAAGGATTGTATGTGATCAAAGATTTCTATTTCCGCTTTTGGTTTCGTTATATTTTTCCATTCTTAAGCGAGATTGAAA
>JAJAYG010000438.1 GCA_026786335.1 Chitinophagales bacterium
ATTACAAGAAAGAATTCAATTGCGATTCAACCGATATTGCATATGGCGCCGATTTGCTTTATGCCGATGACCCCGACAGTGTTCGCAAGTTAGGATTAGAACCCATGAATTATTATTTGATCGCCTCGCGATTGGTGCCCGATAACAATGCAGATATTATTGTAAAAGGATTTTTAAAATCGAACTCGAAAAAGATTTTGGCTATTGCAGGCGGCACGGTTTACAAAAATCCTTTTGAAGAAGAGTTGCGTGCAATCGCCGATCCCACAAGAGTAAAATTTTTGGGGCACATTGATAATTCAACATTGGTAAAAGAACTTCATGCGAGTGCGTATGCCTACACACATGGTCATGAGTTTGGCGGCACCAATCCTGCTTTGCTCAAAGGACTTGCTTACGGCAATTGCATTGTTGCACTCGATACTGTTTTTAACCGTGAAGTTTTGGAAGATGGAAAATACGGAGTGCTATATAAAAAAGACCCCGATGATTTTGCTGCAAAGATTAATATGATTGAAGAAGATCCTCAATTAGCACAATCGTTCCGCGATAAATCGCGCAGCAGAATTACCGAGCGCTACACTTGGGAACACATTACTGATGAATATGAAGAAGTGTTTTACCGCTTGCGCCCAAAGTTGAAAAAGGAGAAATAGAAAATAGAAAATTCATTTTGAGTATTCCGACAAAACTGAATAAACCCAAAGCTATATCATCGCCTAATTTATTTCTCAGTAATTTTGTAACATGAAGGAGAAAGAAAAGAATGATAAAACTGTTGATGAGAATTTATCTGCTGAGGAGGTGAATGAACCATTGACTGTCTATTGGGGCGCAAATAAAATTAAACCAATAATTCGCTTTCTTACTCCTGAGCAACAAGAACAAGATAGCAGGGAGTATTCAGCCTCACTTACTCATGAGCAACGGTTGAAGTGGTTAGAAGAAAAGAGAAAAGCAACATTCAAAAATTACTTATTGCCCGATGGCAATTTTCCGCCGTTAAAAAAAGTAATCACGATTCGAACTATTCCAAATGTTCAATAACACATTTGAAGGCGTGTTTAGAGTTTTTGCAACACATAATGTTGACTTTATTATTGTTGGTGGCTACGCAGTAAACTTCTATGGATATCGGCGAGACACCGGCGACCTTGATCTTTGGGTAAAACCATCCGCAGAAAATATGGACAGGATAATGTATTCACTAAAGGATTTAGGTTTTGATGAAGATGAATTAAATCATGTGTTTCCGCTTGATCTATCAAGGCCTGTTTGTTTCCGCTTGGGTGGGGAGCCATCTGTGATAGATGTTTTTACGCACATGGCAGGAGTGATATACGATGATGCTGACAAAAACAAAGTGCCATATAAAATAGATGAAAACTTAAGCGTTTATTTTATTCAGTACTATGAACTGGTAACAAATAAAATGTTAAGTGGTCGGGGAAAGGATAAGGCTGATGTGGAGGAATTACAGAAGATCACACAACTTATTAAATTGAAATAAGGTTTTTGAATTTTGAATTTTCTTTCCCACTACCTGTCGTATGACTGATCAACCTGGCTGCCGAAAATATCTCTGAATTCAGTTTGATCGTAGTTCGTATTTCCGTTTCCGTCTTTAAAAGATTTATAAACTTTAAACTTCCATCGCGGGTCGTTCAATTCACCTCTGGCATCGGAGTGAATAAGTTTGTATTCATTCGCTGCTAACTCATAATTGCAGAAAACAAACTTGATGTTGCTCTGGTTGTTATCTAACTTGTAGTATTGCCAAATCTCATAGGGATATGCGCCCGATTCATGCTCTTCGCTTTCGAGATGATTGGGCGGGCCGTATTGCAAATAAACTCTTCCGCGATCCGATTCAAAACCATAGCTAACAGGCGTGCTGTAATTGTACTCGGCATAGGCAAGATATTGTCGGTATTTAAGCCATTCGAAATAAGGATCGTCACTGTTTCTTTTTTGCCAGTAGTTGTAAAAGAATTTTTTCATCATCAGAGTATCTGTTGAATAAGCAATGCGCATGATGTATTCTTTTTCATAAGGTTCTGCACGTGGTACCACCGATCTTAAAAAATAGGGCATTGAATCCTGAGAAAGAAACCTCACGAATTTATCGCTCACATCAACCAATGCAATGCTGCTTAATTCGCTTACCGAATTTGCGTTTACTCTTTGAAAGTATTCTTTTTGCGAACACAGTATCTCATTCTTTTTATTTTTTGCTTCAACCACAATTGAATAATTCCCTGTAGGTAATTGAGTAATATCTAATTCAGAAAATAAAATATTTACAGGCGCAGCGTGTTGCTTTGTCCAGCGATAAAGATCATTTGCAATTTGATTTGATTGTGCATGCTTAATGCTGTAGGTGAGTATAATATCTTCATTAGTCGCAACTTTATCGGCATTATAAATTTCTGAATAAAATGTAAGCTTGTTCATGTTGGTTGAGTAGTAGGGCACTGCGAGCGGATGGATGTTGTAACCATTTTTCGAAAAATTATTTTTCTCAGTTGTTGCAGCATATTGTTGTACCAATTCAATTGAACTTGCAATAACATTAGTTTGGTTAAAGTAAACTTTTAAACCTTGGCTTA
>JAJAYG010000439.1 GCA_026786335.1 Chitinophagales bacterium
CAAACACCTGCTTGTTCATCTCCTGCTCATCTTGTTTTACTCTCAGCAACTGAACATTGGCAAGGCTGCTTCCCGTTGTTTCTTCAGGTAGTTTTATATCAAAGGAAATTTCGGGAGTAAAAAGTGAGCCGTTAAGTTTAAGATACAAGTCAACTTTCTTTCGCTGTTTTAATTCTTTGATTTCGCCATCGGTAAGCACCACAGTTCCCTGCACTAATTCATATAGAGAAGCTCTCGTAGAATAAATTGCTGAAATATTAATTTGCGCATCATAGGGATTACCCGTCCAAACAATGGTTCCGCCTTTTTCAACTGTAAAATATTTGTTTAAGAAATTGAGCTGTGTAAACAAGTAGTTACCTTTTTCAATTGTAAAGCCACCGTACATATTGAATTCTCCTTTGTTATCAATTTCCATTTTAATATTTCCGTTGCCGCTGCCTTTAATAATGTCGCCCGATTTTTCATCAAAAATTATTTCAATAACTGCTTCGGGTGTTAACTCAAGATTAAGATTCATGGTTAACCCTTCAATCGATTTTAATGTTTGCTGCGGCGCAATCATTAATTGCTGGCTCTTATCAATGTATTTGATAAATGAATTTTTGTTGAGGGAAGTTGATGAGTAAACCGGGATGCTCATCGCAGTACCTCTCAAAGATTTAACGGTTGCGCGAATCTCTAACTGATCAACAGGCCCGATAAATTGAATGATTCCTGAGGTAAAAGCAGTTCCATAAAATGCTGAATCATCTTTGGCTGTGGTTTTAAGCGCCATAAATCTTTTTGTGTTCATTGAAACATTCATACTAAAATCACTGAGATGATCATGAAGTATTCTGCCGGTTGCACGGGCAGAGTCATTGTACTCATCAAACAAAGTGAGTGAACCCAGTTCGATACTTACCTCATCAAAATGAATTGGTTGATTGTAACAACGGTAAGTTGTTTTTAAATAATCTACAGTGGTAATTAATGAGTTGATCATTAAATCGCCTGTTAACAGCGGGGCATCGGGATTTCCTGCTATTACAAGGTTGCCTGTTGTAATACCACTTGTATTTGAAATCATGCCTTCGAAGAATAATGATTGCATTAAAAGAAGATTTGCTTTTCTAATATTCAAATCAAGATGCAATTGATCTGTTTCTCTTCGTGGATAATACAATCCGCTTATACTTACATCATAGTCAGCATCTGTTAATTGTGCTTCAAGTATGAGCCTGTCATCTTCGGGAATGTAGTTGATTTCAGCAGTCACTAATTTTATTTTCACTTCATTCAGCCCTAAATCTCTTATGTCGGCATTGGCAGAAATTCTTGGAGAGTTAAAAATATTTAATACCGTTGCAGTGCCACTCGCGTTACCGCTTAATTCTATTCCGCTTAATCCAAGCAGTTCGTGAAAATCAAGAATGGGAATGCTCTTAAAATCGAATTGCAGGTTGGTTGCTCTAACACGAGGGTTAACGTTTGTAATCTTAAGATTTCGCTCTTCATTATTCAAAATAAAATCTTTAAAAATTAATCTTTCATCGGCGTAAGTGATGAGGTTGTTTTCTGAAACATGCCAGTCTCGTCTGTTAAGAATAATATCTGAAGGAAGAATGTGCATGCTGATTTGATTTGCATCGCCGGTAATAGATGAAATAAGATTGAGGTAGTTGCGGCCATCGGGGCTTGCACCATGCAGGCCTAAGAATATTGTTTTGTTATTTAGTACGGCATTGAAATGGGGCTCTGTAATAAGTATTGAGTCGCTTACATGTATGCTATTAGAACCTGCGAAAAGTATAAGCGAATCATTTCGGGTAATGGAAGCAAGAGTGATTTCGCCCAAATAAATATTCTGGTAAAAGCAGGAAGCTGCTTTTCCGTTAAAATTAATTTCATGATTGGAGGAACTAAAGTGACCTGTGATTGATGTTGAATCAAAAGATGAAACAGATGGAATAAAAAAATGTACAGTTTGATCGAGATTTTTTAAATCGATTGAAAATTTAAATTCATCATTTGATTCTGAAGCTGAAAAATAATCTGGTAATGCAGGAAAGTAATAATCAATAACGCCAAAAACTGTTGCGGGCAATTTTATGATTGAGTAATCACCTTCAATGTTTATTTGGCCATTGGGTGAATTTAATAGCAGTTCTTTTGAGGCGCTTCCTTTAGGTTTCGAAATTGAAAGTGTTAGAAAACTTATTGGCAAGCTATCATTTCCTTTTATAAAAAGAATATCAGTGGCATTTATATCTCCTTTTATGTCATCAATATTTTTCCCTTTCATTTTTAAATCAACTTTTGCCGACATAATGTACTCCTCAGAAGTAAAGTTGAGCAGTTTAAAGTTCGCACTATCAATTTCTGCAGTAAAATCGTAAAATGGTAACTGTTCACTCATGTCAACCAATCCTGAAAAATTGAGTTTAATATTATCATCATTTGCCACAACCGTTCCTTTAAATACTTTGCCGGTAAGATCACCATCAACTTTTATATTTTGGTAGGTATAATCATTGAACGAAAACTTTCCAAAGTTGCCATTCAATTTTGCAACAACATTTTCAATACTTAATCCATTGCCTGTAACATTCATTACAAAAGCAATTTCTCCAAAGAGGGAATCCTGTGAAATAAACTTACCTAAATTAAAACCTGTAGTTGAAAGGTTGCCGGAGTAAGAAGCCGATTGAATATCATTCTTAAACTTCATATTAAGATCTGAACTCAAATTTCCTAAATCAGAATTGAAATCTCCGTACGCAACAAAGTCATTGATAAAGCCACTGAAATTCCCGGCGAAAGAAATCTTGCCCGCGCGATAAATCTCTTGCGGAATTGTTGCTTCGGGAATAAATC
>JAJAYG010000440.1 GCA_026786335.1 Chitinophagales bacterium
CTATAGATTTCAAGCATTACCGGTGAATTTTTGCGGCTGCACCAAGCATTGCGTGTTTGAAGAGACCAGAATATCTTAGTTACTTTAGTTGACATATAGTTTTTATTTTTTTGCCTACTCTTTTCCCTTTTCGGCTACCGGGTTGTTTGCTCTTTTATCTGCCGTAGCTATTGCGAAGGCAGATTTGGATTTTAAGTTTGTTCCATTTCAAAAAATTAATGGGTCAAAACTACTTTCACCACAAAGCCAAGTCAATCACATCTTGATGTGACAGCGACTGCATAAAAGAACTACTTCACATGTGTAAATTGTGAAATTCAATCCGCAGCATTTCGCCGCATGCACATTTGTTTGTAGCTTGCATCAACATATTAATATGGAATTTAAATCTGCCTTTTCGTATCTGCTTTTATTGATGCTGATTTTTTCAGATGTTTCAGCACAGATCAATTTTTTCAACTCAACACTCGACTCGATTATATTTTCAGAAAAAAGAGACGCATTACCGAGGCTTAACTCGGCGCAATCAATTGCAACCAATGACTATGATCTTACTTACTTGCGCGCCGAGTGGAACATTGATCCACGCGTTTATTTTATTGCCGGCAAGGTCACTTACTATTTCATTGCACAAAATGATTTAACACAAATCACTTTTGATCTGTCTGATACCATGCATTCTCACCGCTATATCTTTCATGGTGTTACCATATTTGATCCCGCAAGGCCTGGAGATAATACGGTGCAAATGAATTTGAATACAACTATTTCAAAAGGTTCTTTTGACAGTATCACAGTTTTTTTTGAAGGCGAACCTGCATCAACCGGCTTCGGAAGTTTTACGCAATCAAGTCATTTATATGACAGTATCATTTATACTTTGAGCGAACCGTATGGCGCAAGTGATTGGTTCCCTTGTAAAAATACTTTGACCGATAAAATTGATTCACTCGATATCATTATTCAAATGCCTGATCAATATCTCGCGGCAAGCAATGGAGTGCTGATTAAAAATTATTTGTTTGATGATTCAACAAGAATCAATCATTGGCAAAGTCATTATCCTATTGCAACTTATCTGATTGGCATTTCGGTTACCAACTATGTTTCAATTGAAGAAAAGGCCCCATTAACAAGTGGTGATACAGTTGCTGTACTTGAATATTTATATCCCGAAGATGCTGCTTACTATCAATCATCTGCTCCGCAAATTCTTCCCATGCTAAAATTGTTTTCTGATTTGTTCGGTGATTATCCTTTCAAAACTGAAAAGTATGGCCATGCACAATGGAACTTTGGCGGTGGGCAGGAACATCAAACAATGAGTTTCGTTTATTTCCCTAATATTTTCGAATTAATAGCACATGAACTCGGTCATCAATGGTTTGGCAATAAAATCACTTGCGGGTCGTGGCAGGACATTTGGCTCAATGAGGGATTCGCAACCTATTTAGCAGGGCTTACCTATGAAAACCTTGCGCCCGAGTATTGGCTTTCCTATAAATCAACAAACCTCAATCGCGCATTAAAAGATTCTGTTGGCTCGGTTTGGGTTGATGATACATTAAGTGTTTCAAGAATATTCAGCGGTTCACTCTCTTATTCAAAAGGGATGTACCTGCTTCATATGTTGCGTTGGAAATTGGGTGATGAAATTTTTTTTCAGGCCATAAAAAACTACATCAATGATCAGGGATTGTGTTACAACTTTGCACGAACCTCAGATTTAAAACAACATCTTGAAGATGCAAGCGGTGAGAATCTTGATGAATATTTTGATGATTGGTTTTATGGTAAAGGTTATCCTTCTTACCATATTTCATGGAGCAACAACGCTGATGGTACTATTTCTATTGAAGTAAATCAAACCCAAAACAATGCTGCAGTTTCGTTTTTTGAAATGCCATTGCCGATTGAATTTAAAAATGCAACACACGATACCATAATCAGAATTGAGAATAACTATAACAATCAAAAATTTTTGATCGCACCTCTTTCATTTATACCTGATACTTTAAACTTTGATCCCGATCTGTGGATTGCATCTACTCACAATTCCATCGAGTACAATTCAAATCTTTCAAGCGAATATGATTCTTTACTAAATACCTCCCTTACATTATTTCCAAATCCTGCAGAGGATGAAATCAATATATCATATTACAACAATGAACCAAAACGAAACTTTTTAGTTTATGATGTTTGCGGAAGGTTGATAAAAGAAATTGATGCAGTTAGTTCGGGATTCTACAACAGGTTTACTCTTGATGTTTCAAACTTTGCTGCAGGGTTATATTTTTTGGAAATGAATACAACCGAAGAGAATAAAATTGTGAAATTTGTAATACGCTGACATTAAATCAAAAAAATAAAATCATGAGAAATCTTGCTTTGATTCTAATAACCTTCACCCTGATTTTGACAGCTTGCCAAAACTCAGATAAAAAATGCTGCGATACCGATTCGGCGAATTCAATGGCGGCTCTTGCATCTGACAAATCTTTTAAAGATGCGCATGAGGCACCTCTACCATTAGAAATTAACGGGAAGGGGAAAATGATTTCTTTTCCTTCACCTGATGGTAAAAATGGTACCGCCTATTTTATTTCATCATCAAACAAAACCAACAACTACCTTTTTGTTTTTCACGAATGGTGGGGCTTAAATGATTACATCAAACAAACTGCTGATAGCTACAGCGATTCATTAGGTGTTAATGTAATTGCCATTGATTTATACGATGGAAAAGTTGCAACCAATTCAAGTGAAGCAGGCACATTGGTGCAGTCGAATGTAACCGCAAGATCACAGGCAATTATAAAAGGCGGCTTGAATTATGCAGGTAAAGATGCAAAGGTTGCAACATTGGGTTGGTGTTTTGGAGGTGGGTGGTCAATGCAGGGCGCATTGCTTGCCGGCAGAAATGAAACAGGTTGCGTTATGTATTACGGAATGCCGGAAACTGATGTAACTAAATTAAAATCTTTAAACAGCAATGTGCTTTTCATTTGGGCTAATAAAGATCAATGGATCAATGCAGATGTAAAAAACAGTTTTGTTTCAAACATGAAAACAGCAGGGAAAGAATTAACTGTAAAAGAATATTCTGCAGATCATGCTTTTGCAAATCCATCGAATCCACATTATGAAAAGGATGTAACAGCCGATGCACAAAAGATTACAATTGACTATCTGCGGAAAAGCTTTTCGCGTTAAAAGAATATTTATTAGGCAGCACAAGAATTATTTATGAAGTTTGCATCAATGAAAAAAGTATTTTTTCTTTTATCACTTTTTATTTCATCTGCTACATTTTCACAAGACCTGCAAAATGTTTCAGTTGTGCAATTAAATGAAATACTCAATCAACAAAATGGAAAAATAAAGATCCTTAACCTTTGGGCTACGTGGTGTGGGCCATGTGTTAAAGAACTTCCATTGTTTATGCAAGCTAAAGAGGAATTGAAAAACGAGGCACTCGAATTCATTTTTGTTTCATTAGACTTTCAATCTCAAACCAAAATTGTTGAATCGAAAATAAAAGAACTTAGTCTAAGAGGTTCACTTTTCCAATTGAATGAAAAAGGAAATCAATGGATTGATGAATTTGATAAAAACTGGGAAGGTGCCATTCCATATACCATGATAATTTTACCCGATGGAAAAAGAATTTACCATTACGATAATTTTGAAACTTTAAACGACTTTAAATTATTCTTAACCAATAACATTTCTAACTAAATCAAACATAAAAATGAAAACCATTCTTAAGCATTCTGTACTTATTCTTTCTTCTGTTTTTATTCTCACCTCTTTCGCAACCGGTGGTTATAAAGTTGGCGATCAGGTAAAAGATTTTTCTATTAAAAATGTTGACGGCAAAATGGTTTCTCTTGCCGATTACACAACCGCAAAAGGATTTATTGTAGTGTTCACCTGCAATCATTGCCCTTACTCAAAAGCTTATGAGCAACGCATTATGGACCTCGACAAAAAGTACAGTTCTAAAGGATACCCTGTAATTGCCATCAGTTCAAATGATGTATCAGTAGTACCTGATGATTCTTATGATAACATGGCGAAACGTGCTAAGGAAAAAAAATATTCATTCCCCTATCTTTATGATGAATCACAAGCTGTTGCAAAACAATTTGGTGCAATGAAAACTCCCCAAGTATTTGTAGTAAGTAAAATTACCGGCGGAATGAAACTGGAGTATACGGGCGCTATTGATGATAATACAGAGGATGCTTCAGCAGCCAAAACTCATTTTGTTGAAGATGCAGTAAATGCATTGCTTGCAGGCAAGAAAGTTTCTGTAACTGAATCCAAAGCAATCGGCTGTTCGATTAAATACAAGAAATAAATTGCACAAATATTCTTTTAAAGAAGCCCGCTTAAATTGCGGGCTTCTTTCTTAAATCAATTTCAAGTAGGAAATGAAGACCGCAATACTGGTAGGTGCTACAGGATTAATTGGTAATGAATTGAGCAGGCGGATTCCTGATGATGCTCATTATGAAAAACTCATCGTACTGGTTAGAAGAAAAATCAGGTTGAAGCATCTGCATACACAAGTTCATGAAGTTGATTTTGATAAGCCCGAAACATTTGCTCACCTCATTCAAGGTAACGATCTTTTCTGTGCATTAGGAACTACGATGAAGATAGCAGGATCAAAAGAAAATTTCAGAAGTGTTGACCACGACCTTGTATTGCAAATCGCTGAGATTGCTTTAAAGAATAACATTAACAATTTTGTGATGGTTTCTTCAC